>JBGPYE010000005.1:0-16269 GCA_041493095.1 Candidatus Dormibacteraceae bacterium | reverse complement strand
ACCATCCATCCTCGCGCCCCCAATGCCCTCGCCGCCTCTTCGTAACGCGGATCGAGTGAGCGAAGGCCGGCTTCGACAGCGATCACAAGAAAGGGCATCGCGACAAATGTCTCCGCCATGACCGCGGCCGCCGTCGTGAAAGGAATCTGGATGCCAAAGGCCTGGTACAGCAACGAGCCGACAAGCCCGCGCCGTCCGAAGGCCAACAGAAGCGCGACTCCTCCGACCACAGGCGGGAGAACCATGGGCAGGGTCGTCACTGCTCTCAGCACGCTGCGAAGGTTGCCTGTCGTACGCGACAGGACGAGCGCGAGAGGAATGCCCAGCACGAGCGCGACGGCGGTTGCGGCGAGCGAGCAGAAGAGGGACAGCTCGAGCGCAGTTGCCGTTGCCGGCGCGGTGAGCCCCGCGACGGCCTGGTCCCATGGCGCGCGCAAGATCAAGCCCACAAGAGGTAGGAGGAAGAACAGGAGGCCCAACCCCGCCAGCGCCAGCAGCGGGGCAGGGACCCTCGGCCGGCTCACACCCCCTGGAAGCCGGCCGTCTTGAGGATGGCCTGGCCGTCGGGAGAGATGACGAGGTCGATGAAGGCCTGCGCCCCCGCTGCGTTCGACGCCGACTTAAGCACGCCGATCGGATAGTCGGCTACGACGTTCTGGCTGTCGGGTATGGTCACGCCCTCCACTTTCCCGCTGGTCACGATGTCGCTGACATAGACGATGCCTGCGTCCGCCTCACCGAGCGCCACTTTGCTCAGGACGCCCGTCACCTGAAGTTCGAGGCTCGCGGGGTGAACGGTGATATGAGCCTGGTCCAGTGCTTGCTGCGCGTATTTGCCGGCCGGTACAGATGGGTCGGCGAGCACGACGACCAGGCCGCTGCGTGAGAGGTCGGCGAGGGTGTGAATGCCCTTGGGGTTTCCCTTGGCAACTGCAATTTCGAGGTCGTTGTGGGCAAAGATCTTGCTCGCGCCGGCGAGAAGTCCAGCGTTCTGGACGGTCGTCATGTGCGCGGTGTCTGCGGAGGCGAAAACGTCAGCTGGAGCGCCTTGCTGTAGCTGGGTGGTGAGCGTCTGCGTGCCGGCGTAGCTGAAGGTCGTCGTGACGTTCTGAGTCTTCTTGAGCTGCTGGCCCATCCTGTCGAAAGCTGGTTGGAGCGACGCCGCCGCAAACACTGTCAGCGTGCTGGGCAAAGCCAATCCGGCACCGGGTGTTGCTTTGCCGCCGCACGCGGCCACGACTGAGAAAGCAAGCGCTACGAGAAGAGCATTAGTCACGGGGCAGCTCGACTCCGAGGTTGGTGGCCTTGACGACTGCGACCGCAGGCATGCCTGGCTTGAGGTCCAGCTCATCGACCGCCTCACGGGTGAGCAGTGAGACAAGCCGGTGTGGCCCGGCCTGGATCTCAACTTGCGCAGCAACCCGGTCCTTGATGACGCGAGTGACGATGCCTGGGATTCGATTGCGG
Source organism: Candidatus Dormibacteraceae bacterium (assembly GCA_041493095.1). Taxonomy (GTDB): domain Bacteria; phylum Chloroflexota; class Dormibacteria; order Dormibacterales; family Dormibacteraceae; genus Palsa-870. The sequence continues at coordinate 14,802 of JBGPYE010000005.1, read as the reverse complement.
GCCGATTGGCCTTTGAATGCTTCCGGCTTTGGCCGTCGCGACGGCTTTGCGACGCGCGCCAGCGAGGCGCCGTCGATCAGCCGCTGTCGCCCGGAACTCCGGACGGCCACCAGCCGGCCGTCGTCGACCATGCGCCGCACCGTGTCGCCGCTGACCCCGAGCATCTTCGCCGCCTCGCCAAGGCGATAGTTAGGCATACGCCAAGAAAGCCTAGCATTTGCCAGCTTCGATCGGACAGTACGAGGCTTCAGCCGCTCAGAGGAGCACAGGCAGACCCGGAATCGGCGACTCGGACGCGTACTCGAAGGCCGCCGCAGCCGGGCGGCGAATCCGCGCTAGGACCTCTTCTCCACGCGTCAGCCGCAGCTCGAGATCGGCGACCTCGGTGTGGTAGCAGACCCGCGACCCGCCCTGCGGATCGGGATAGGTCACTCCGACCAGGTCGGAACGCCTCGGCGTGATCCCCACGTGCAGCTGTCTAGGCCCAAGCTTCGCCTGGGCAGTCCAGCCTTCCGCCTCGATCGGGCCGCGAGTCCCGAGGACTCCTAGCGGCCCATTGAAAAGAAAACGATGTTCGCGCGCGTGGGCGCCAAGGGCAGTGCCGACCAGCTCCCGTCCCAATCGAGAACGGACTCGTGACGTCGCGCCGTCAACCCAGAAATCTTCTCCCGAAGCAAATCCCCAGTTCCACTCCAGCGCGTGCCTCGAGCCCCACGTGTGCTGCTGACCGCCCGGCGCATGCTCGAGCCGGATCATCTCGCCGTTGACCGCGATCGTCCCGGACACCTTGATTGCCGGCTGGACGCCGATGTTGGCCACCGATGAGAGCAGGTCCCACGGAGGGCGCAGGAACGGGAATGGATGCTCGCGCGAATCCCATCGCAGGTCCCAGGCCATCCGTCCGCGCTCGGTGTCGACCTCTCCTGAGCATCCGTCGTCAAGGAGCAGCGCGTCATTGAGTCGGAGCGCAAACGGTCGCTTTTGAACCTGCAGCGCGGCCAGGGGAAATGATGCCTTTCCGGCCCAGTTGGCGCCGGGATTGTCGTGATCGAACCGAAACGCCCACAGGGCTGAATGCGCTTCGGCCTGGACGCCCCGCGCTGGGTTGAACGAGGTGTATCGGATCCAGTACCCCTGTCTTTTCGCGGGCACGGCCACGGTCAGATACCAGGCCTCATAGCTGCCGGCCCGGCCGTGGCAGCGCTCAGCGTTCGCCCCGTGTGAATCCATCCTCTTACCCGATTACGAATTCTTCACATCCGGCTGATGCCATGTGCGGCCGGCCGGGATTCAATGGGGGCATGAGCGTTGCTCCGAGCCAGGAGAAGGTCGGCTCCGCGGACCTTTCAGTGCGCCGAGGCATCACTCGGCGGCAGGCGCTGGCGACGGCATTGGCGGCGGGGGTCGGCGTCGGCGCCGTGCGGCTTTTGGGCGGATCCATGCAGAATCTGGCCAAGCCAAAAGCCGGGTCCGCCACCGACTGGATCTCGCCGCTCGGTTCCGAGTCGGCGCGCGTGATGCACCTGCTGCGCCGCACGAGCTTTGGATCGACCCCGGCCCAGCTCGAGGCCGCCCTCGCCGATGGGTTCAACAGGACCGTCGACAGATTGATAGAGACGAAGCCGGTTGAACCGCCGCAGCTCGCGGCGGCGAACGCTCCAGGTGGACGGTTTGCGGTCGCGCAGCTGCAGCAGTGGTGGATCGACCACATGCTCAGCACGGCGACGCCTTTTGCGGAACGGATGACTCTTTTCTGGCACGGCCATTTCACGAGCGACTACCGCAAGGCAGGCGACAACACGTTCATGTACTGGCAGAACCTCACGTGGCGCAGAATGTCGATGACCGACCTGCGGTCGATGCTGATGCAGGTCACCACCGACCCGGCGATGCTGCGCTACCTCGACCTCGCAACCTCGACCGGACAGAGCCCCAACGAGAACTACTCACGTGAGCTCATGGAGCTCTTCACGATGGGACCGGGCAACTACACGGAAGACGATGTGCGCCAGAGCGCGAAAGCGCTCGCCGGCTGGCAGGTGCCACAGCCGGACTCCTTCGCCGACGTGACGACCAACAACGTCACGCGCCGCCTGCCCGTCTACTCGGGCCAGAAGTCGGGGGTGTTCAACCCGCGCCGCGCATTCAAAGGCGAGGTCACCTACCTAGGAAAAACTGGACCGCTCGACACACAAGGAGTGATCGATCGCATCCTCGCTCAGCCGGCCACCGCCCAATTCATCGCGACAAAGGTTGCGCAGCAGTTCGTCAGCGCCCAACCGGATGGCGCCTTCGTCAACAGCGTCGCCGATGCGTTTCGTCGCAGCAAGTACGACCTGAAGACGCTGATGCGGGCTGTGCTCATGAGCCCGCAGTTCACGGCCGCGCAGAGCTACCGAACACTCGTCAAGTCGCCAACCGAATTCATGGTGCACGCAGCGCGCGCGCTTGGAGCGAGCAACTCGAAGCTTGTCGTGGCCGCGGGCACGGGGATGGGACAGTCGCTATTCGACCCACCGGACGTCGGGGGCTGGCCGAACAACGAGTCGTGGATCTCATCCAACACGGTGGTCGAGCGGGTGAACTTCGTGACCGCGGCGCTGAGTCAGATCAAGACCGCACTGCCAAACACATCGGATGCGCCGCGTGTGCATCTCGACGGAGTGCTCAGCCCACAGACGGCGAGTCTTTTGAACCAGGCCGCCGATGATCGCGCGCGGTGGTTCATCACGCTCGCCTCCCCGGAATTTCAGCTCAAGTAGGTGCAGAAGAAATGACCAAAGAGATCGGCATCAACCAGCTCAAGCGGCGCGACTTTCTCAAGGCCGGGCTTGTGTTTGGCGCGGGAGCCGCCGGGTTGGCCGCCGGTTACGCGGCGGTGCCGGACGCCTTTGCGCGTGCGGTGTACGCCGCCAAGCGTGAGGGCGTGACCAACGACAACATCCTGGTCATGATCCAGCTCGCGGGCGGCAACGACGGGCTGCGAACAGTCGTGCCCCTTGCGGAACCCGCGCTCCACGACCTGCGCCCGAAGCTGTCGGGGCCGATGGTCTCGCAGGCGCTGCCTCTGAACGAGAAGTTCGGCTTGAACCACAACCTCGGCGCCATCAAGGGCCTTTGGGACAAAGGCAGGGTCGCGATCGTCCAGGGCGTCGGGTATCCGAACCCGACGTTCTCGCATTTCGAGTCGATCCGGATCTGGGAAACGGGTGATCCCACCCGGCGCCAGGTCGACGGCTGGTTGGGGCGGACCCTGGCAAGCGCTTACGACTCCAACGGCCACCCGCTGACCGGATGCGCGTGTGGCACCACCAACGTGCCCGGTGCGCTGCGCGACCTCCAGGCGACGATGACCGTGATCCAGAACCAGAAGACGTTTGGGTTCACGGGCGGAAGCGAGGTCGAGGCTGCCGTCGGCGCGCTCTACAAGGGCACTCCGGGAATCTATGGCGCGCTTTTTGACACCGCAATCGCGACAGCGACGGAGACGATGGCAACTCTGCGCACCTCGGCGACGAGCTACCAGCCGATGGCGGATTACACGGACAAGGTGCAGCTCGTGTATTCGTCCAAGAACCAGCTCGCCGCGGCTCTCCAGCTCGCGGCGGAGCTAATCGTCACTGGGACCGGCGTGAAGCTTCTGCACGTCACGCTCGGGGGGTTCGACACGCACTACACAGAGCTCAATCGACACGACGACTTGATGGGCTACCTCGATTCGGCCGTCGGAGCGTTCTATCAGGACCTCGCCGCTCACGGCATGGCCGACAAGGTGCTCATCGCGACATGGTCGGAGTTCGGCCGGCGGCCGAAAGAAAACGCGAGCGGAGGCACCGATCACGGCGCCGCCGCGCCGCTGCTTCTGATCGGCGACCCTGTCAAGGGCGGCCTTTACGGCGACGCTCCCAGCCTCACCGCACTCGACGGCTCCGGCAACCTGAAGTACGCGGTCGACTTCCGGTCTGTGTACCAGGAGATCCTCGGCGGCCACCTGGGCGCTGGCTCGAGCCAGATCCTCGGGGCATCGTTTGACCGCGTGCCGTTCCTCAATACGCCGGTCGCGGCGATAGTCTGAAATGCGCGCCGCCGCGCTCAAGATCGGGGCCACGGCACTGACCGTCGCGACGACCATGCTGTCGGCGCTTTATGTCACCTCGCACCTGAAGAACCCGGCAGCGCCTCTTCAGCCAACGGTGCTTAGATCGAGCAGCGGATCAACGGTGGCCGGTCCTGGTGGGACGCTCACGCTCGGGCCATCAGTTCAGCCCAGCGACGTGCAACCGGTGACGTCGACATATGCCTCGTAGCGCACCGCTCGCGGCGCATCACTTCGAGGCGCTGGGCACCACCTGCAGCTTGTTCGCGGTCGGTCTCGCGCCCGACCGGCTGCTCGAGGGCGAGCTGTGGACGCGGCGAATGGGTGAGCGCCTCACCCGCTTTTCACCGGACAGCGAGCTGTCCCATTTCAATGCCTCAGCCGGCCGGTGGGTTGAAGTCAGCCCGGAGCTGGAAGCTCTCCTCCGCGAGTCTCTGCACGCATATGAACTCAGTGGGGGCCTGGTCAACGTCGCGGTGCTGCCGTCGATGACCGCCATCGGGTACACAACGTCCCTGTCAGCCGGGCGGTCGGTGGCCACGTTGGCCGAAATGCGTCCTGCGCCGGCCCTGCCCGACGTGCTTGAAACGAAGGGAGGTGCTGCGCGACTCGAGCCGGGGGCGGGGATAGACCTGGGCGGCATCGCGAAAGGGTGGATGGCCGACCGGTTGCGCGAATCATTGGGACCGAACGCGGTGGCGAACCTCGGAGGCGATCTCAGCGCCGGAGGCGTTGGACCGGACGGCGCCGGGTGGCCGATCGGCCTCGCCGGCGTGACCGTATTGCTGCGCGACCGCAGTGCGGCCACCAGCAGCGTGCGGAGGCGGCGATGGGGCGAGCTTCACCACCTGATCGACCCTCGCACGGGTGCGCCTGCGCGCACCGGCCTGGACGAGGTCTCGGTCATCGCAGCCTCCGGCGTTGAAGCCGAGACCATCGCAAAGACTGCCCTGCTTTTGGGACCGGAGGTGGCGCCGGTTTACTGCGCAGCTTTCGCGCTTGCGTGGTGGTTGAGCCCCTGACATGACGACCGACCAATTTTTCTGGGTCCTCGCACGCGTGGCGGGGCTGAGCTCGTACGCGGCTCTCGCGGTCGCGCTGATCACGGGCATCGCGCTTCGCTCAGCGGTCCTGGATCGGCTGGGCTCCAACCGCGCGCTTCGCATCGTGCACGAGTACACAACGGTGCTGTGGATTCCGCTGGCCGGTCTCCATCTACTTTCACTGCTTCTGGATTCGACCGCACGCATCGGCCTGGTCGACCTTGTGGTCCCGTTTCATTCCAGCTACGGCACGCTGGCCATCGGTCTTGGTGCGCTTTCGGTCGACGTTTTGCTCATCGTGACTGTCACCGCATTCCTCAAGCGACGAATGAACAAGACTGTGTGGCTTTGGCTGCACCGCCTTGCGTATGGGGCGTTCGCATTGATCTTTTTTCACGCGGTCCTCAGCGGGACGGACTTCAGCGACCCGCTTGTTTCGGCGATCACCTGGGCCGCGGCGGCGATGCTTCTCTTGCTCGGCGCGGCTCGAGCGATCTGGGGGCGCCTACCGGCCTGACTAGGGCGAGACCACCCAGTGCCGCAGCTCGATCACCTTCTGTCGCAGCGCGTCCTCGGCCTCGAGCGGCTCGTCGATCTCGCGCCGCTCGCGATGCCATCGCTCCATGGCGAGGTCCAGCTGGGCAGACTGTAGACGCGCGACTTTGAAATAGGCTCTGAAGCCCCCGCGCTGGAAGGCGCGCAGGCGCTGCTTGAACCGCTGCCACGGGCTGGCGAGAATCGGCACCTCCTCCGGCAGGATCGCGCCTGACCCGGTGCCGGCCTCTTTCCGAAGCTGATCGGCCAGGGCCATCGCCTCGTAACGGATTCCGAAGAGCAGGAGCGCGATCAGGGCGAAGGTGAAAGGCCCGGTCATGATCAGCGTGCGAAGGTGGATCTCGACCAGCCCGAACAGCGTGTTGTCGATTGGGAAGAACGTGAGCCATGCGTCCCACGAGAAATGGCCGGCGATCGCGATCAGAAACCCGCTCAGAATGGCGAAAGCCTTCTGGCGCGTCGATGACAGCTGGCGTGCGACCCCAAGCCCGGCGCCGATGAACGCGGTGTACGTAGCGTGCCCGAAAAAGAGGCCCAGCACCTGTCGCGCGTACCACTGGAATCCCGCTGCATACCATCCAAACCCCTCTGGGCTGAAGATGGCGTACAGGTTCGTCATGTAGGTGACGGATTCCATGAAGTTGAAGCCGAGTCCCACCGCCGCTCCGTAAACGATTCCATCCACCACGTCGTCGAAGTCATTGCGCATCACCAGGAAAAGGAGCACGACGGCGAGTCCCTTCGCCAGCTCCTCGAGCAGGCCGGCCGAGAACGCGCTCGATGCATCGAGCCCAGGGCCCGGGACCAGCGTGCGGACTGCAGTCGCCTCCCACAGGCTCTCGCCCCAGATGACAAGACTGGTGGCGACGATCGCGCCCCACGCAGCCGCGACCAGGACCAGCCGCCATGGCTCTTTTTCGTTGCGATCCATGCGGCGCACGACCAGGAGACCGAAGGCGGTTGTAGGCAGGCACGCCAGGGCGCAGATGGCGGCCACCTGGGGCCCGGCCGCCTGCGTGAAGACGAAAACGTCGACGACCAGCAGCCACAGCAGTACGCCCATCCCGAGCAGGACGCCGGCCCGAATGAGGTGCTTGCGCCGGCTCGCGCGGTCTCGCGTGAATGCCCTCACGCCGATGTACGTGCCGAGCGCGATCAACGCCACAGCCAGCAACCCGTACAGCGACGTGCGGCCTGGGATGGTGTCCAGGTATACGTAGTTGAGAAGCGAGCTCGCGATCAGCGCGAGCACCACGACGGCGGCGATCGCCGCGGCGATTCCGTAACGTCCCGGGCGCAACCGCGGGTGTGGATTTGCGGCCGGCGGAGTTGTGTAAGGGCCGGTGCTCACGATCGCTCGACCAGGACGATCCGCCGGGCCAGTACCTCGACCGGCAGCCCGTCCTTCAGGCGTTCTACGACGAATGTGTAGTGACCCGGCAGATTGTGGTGAAGGCCCTGCGGCACGGTCACGGGGACGATGCTTTGCGGTCCGAGCTCAGCCGGCGTGCTGGGGCCGACCCGACCCACGATGTTGCCGAACGTGTCGTACCAGCGAGCATCGACGCTCAAGTTGTCGGGCAGCCCGGCCCAGCTGACCTCGGCCGCGAATTCCTGGTTGCGGCTGAACGTCGAGCGGTCACCGTCTATCAGCTGGCCTGTCGCCGGGTCGTATTCGAACACGCCGACGATGCGCGCTTTCACCCCGGTCACCTGTCCGGGAGGTTCGAAGTAAACGAACTCGACCAATCCGACTGCGAGGATGACCATCGCGACGGTCGCAAAAACGAGAAGCGTGCGGTACAGCGTCTGGAGCTGGTCGTACTGCAGCATTAGTGGTCGCTCAGTCGAATCGATTGGCAGCGCGTTGTCAAGAAAGAGGCAGTTCCCAGCGCGCGTGCCGGCTCAGGCGGGTTTGAAACCCAAACGAAAGGCGCGCGTGCCGGGAGATGCGGGTAATTGCTTGCTGGTGCGGCGGAGAGGAGTTGAACCTCCACGTCCTTGCGGACACTAGCTCCAGAAGCTTCATCCTTCGTAACCAGGCCGTTATTGAATTGGCTTTGCATCATGAACCAGCCGAGCCGTCACGCAAGCCTATTTGCAAAGGCTAGCGAGGAGCAACCATTTGCTTCGGAGTGATCCAACGAACCACACAATCCGGACTGAGCCCTAGCCTTTCCGTCGATATGCTGCCAGCCGCCCTAATCGCAACGGAGCTAGCGTTCTTAATCCTGGCGGCGATGCTGACCGTCGGAGTCTGGCGCCAATTCAAGCGGAACCGCGCGGAAGCAGGCGACTTTTGGACGGCTCTGGAAGAGGCGGTCGGCCAGCAGGTCGGTCCGATCGCGGCGAGGCTAATCGTCGGCGAGCCGAAGCTATGGGCTGCGATCTTCCTTTGGATCTCGAGCCGCTCCCGACGAGATGCCCGCAGCTTTCACTACTCAGCATCGTCAAACCTAGGGCTTGTCTCTGTCGTGGTTCTCGGCTTGATCCTTCTGGAGGGAATGGGCGGCGGCCTCCTCGCCAGGCTCGCGCCCTGGCCGTGGCTGAGCCCGGTCCTCATCATCATTTCGGCATACGCCGGCGTCTGGATCATCGGGATTTACGCATCCCTGCGCGCTTTCCCCCACCTTGTGACGGAGCAGGGTCTACTTCTTAGGTATGGCGTGCTCGGCGAAGCGTGGATCCCTTGGCGAGAGGTCGATCAGGTCGTCAAGGAGACGTTGGTATCACCAGGAGGCATGGACGGGCTCTCCACAAAAGGCGGCATCGCGATGCTTGCCGTGGGGGGAAAGACAGCGGTGACGATTCGCCGCCGAAGCCCTGGCCCCGTCAAGGGCTTCCTCCGGGAGACTGCTGGCATCAGTGAGATACGCGTCGCAGCTGACGACCCGGACGCACTTCTCGCTGCGATCACGGCAGTGACACCACATGGCGCCGGTTAGGCTGGACAGCGCGTTTCGCGGTTGGGCCGCCGGCGGCATGAGCTGCTAGGCGGCGACGGTGACCTGGAGGAGCTGCGGGTGCTCCTTTTCCTCCGGTATGGGGTCGCCCGAAGCCACGAGATCCTCCAAGTACAGGGCGATCGCCTCCTGTGCGTGGGCTATGCATTCTTCAGTGGTCTCACCCTGTGTGATGCACCCGGGCAGAGCCGGCACAGTCACGGTGTACCCGCCTTCCGGGTCACGGTCGACAACAATCGAGTAGGTGCGCATTCGGCTACTAATTACCACGCTTGCTTCGTAATGGGACGCGCTCAAGGCGCTTTACGCCCTGGTCAATCAGAGCCTTCATGAGCGATTGGTACGGGACTCCGCGATTTTGGGCCACCTGCTTGGTGCGGCCCAGGAGGTCATTGGGAACGCGAAGCGAGATCTTCGTAGTCGCCTGATCCAGGGCCTCAAGGACCTCGCGCTCGAACGCCTCGTCGCTCATATCGTCAAACGGGTCCGAAAACGGCTTACGCGTCGGCTTTGCCTTCATTTGCTGATCCTCCTAATGATTCGGTTGGATGCCTCACGCACGTGGATCGGATATCGGCCCGTCGGTTGGTCGATCCAGATCACGACCAGCCAGCGTCCGGTCGCCGTTCTGCCGATCACCTGGTAAGCGTCGCGCTTCTCCAGGTACACCTCGATCTGCCGGGCGTCGGCCAGAACCTTCTCTATCTCGTCGAGTGAGATGCGCCGATCCGGATGGTCCTCGGTCAGATGCTTGCGGTTGGCAGCGTCCCAGACGACCGGCCGGTCGTCCATTCGATCAGTATATACGTTACGGAGGTACGCACCCCACCAGAATCACTGCACGTCTCGGCGCTCAGCCGATCTCGATTCTGTTTTTTGGCGGTCCTCTGTTAGGGGGCCGGGACCGTCAGCATTGAGCTACGGCCGCGCCTCCGACGGGCGCCGGCCGCCGTGCGGCGAGTGCCTCGCCGACAACCCGCTCTTTCCGGTGCCCTGACCGCTCGTCGAGCTCTGGGCGCTGCGCGTCGCGCGCTGCGATCTCGGCTTGAGAACAGAGGTCAAATTTCTGGTGCGGCGGAGAGGAGTTGAACCTCCACGTCCTTGCGGACACTAGCTCCTGAAACTAGCGCGTCTGCCATTCCGCCACCGCCGCGTGGGGCGACGCCAAAGTATACCGAGGCTCTGAGCATCCCCTTCTAACATGGCCTGCAGTGGCCACAAGCGTCCGACTGGGCCGGGTCGCGGGGATCGAGGTGGGACTCCACTGGAGCCTCGCCATCGTCTTCGTCCTCATCGTCTGGACGCTCGCCGGACAGGTTCTGCCGGAGGTCGTGCCCGGCCAACCGCAATCGGACTACTGGCTTGTCTCAGCTCTCGCCGCCGTCCTGTTCTATGTCTCGCTGCTGAGCCACGAGATGGGTCACGCCCTCGTCGCACGGCGACTGGGCGTGAATGTCGACGGAATCACGCTGTGGATCTTCGGCGGTGTCGCCCGGCTGAGAGGCGATGCATCAACCGCCGGCACCGAAGCGAAGATCGCAATCGCCGGACCCCTGGTCAGCCTAGCTCTGGCCATCGTGCTTGGCGCCGCGACGTTCGCGCTCGATGCGACCGCGGGGCCTCCCCTGGTGGAAGGCGGCTGCGCCTGGCTCGCCGGGTCTAACGCGATGCTCCTGCTCTTCAACCTGATCCCCGCCTTTCCACTCGACGGCGGCCGCCTGTTGCGCGCATGGCTGTGGCGGAGCAGCGGCGACCGGTATCGAGCCACCTCCAGAGCCGCTTGGCTCGGCCGGATCTGCGCCTTCCTGATGATCGGACTCGGACTCTGTTTGGTGTTCGTCCAGGGCGCCCTCAGCGGTCTCTGGCTTATCTTCCTAGGTTGGTTTCTGTTGACCGCTGCTCGCGGTGAAGAGGCTCAGGTGATGATGCGCGGGGCCCTCGTCGGATTGCGCGTGGGCGATGCGATGACGCCCGATGCATCCGTCGCGCCCGGTTGGATCACCGTCGACGAGTTCATGCGCTCGTATCTGCCAGGGCAGCGAGCGACCGCCTTCCCACTCAAGACGTTCGACGGAGCGCTTGACGGGCTCGTCACGCTCGCGCAGCTGACCCAGGTCGCCCCGGAGGAACGGCTATCGCGACGCGTTCGCGACGTGGGCACCGGAATGGATAAGGTCGCCAAGGCATCGCCGGGCGAACCCGTCACGTCGGTGCTCGACCGATTCTCGCCGTCCGACGAAAGTCAGATGCTGGTGATCGATGGCGGACAGCTCGTCGGAACGTTGTCGCCGGCCGACATCACGCGCGTGCTGTCGGGGTGGCGCGGGCGGCGCTAGCTCGTGATGAAAAGAGTGTGCCAAGCCGCCTCGACCAGGTCCGGTGTCAGCTGCGGCCGCACGCCGCGCGCGGACGAAACATCCACCAGCCGCTCAAGGAGGTCCCGCGGGTGGTTGCCGCGGAGTGGCCGCCCGCTGTACAGCGTGGAGATCATCTCGAGAGCGCTGGGGTCGGGCGGGATGCTGAGCCGCTGCCGTTCACGCTCGAAGATCCGGGTCCACATCTCCCAGGTCGGGTCTGGCATCAAGACCTTGTAGGAAAGCCTGCGCAGATAGGCTTCGTCGAGCAGCTCGGCCGGCCTGAGATTGGTGGAGAGCGCGAGCTGCGCCTGGAACGGCACCTCGACCTTGCGCCCAGTCGCCGAAAGGTTCATGTAGTCGGTGTCTTGCTCGAGGGGCACGAGCAGCCGGTCGAGGATCTGCTTGGGTGAGACCCGCTGGCGGCCCAGGTCGTCAATGAGCAGAACCCCGCCATTTGCCTTCACCTGCAGCGGTGCGCCATAAGTCCGGCTTCCGTCCTCCCAGGTTGGATCGAACATCTCCAGCTGGAACTCTCCGCCGACTTGGACCAGCGGCCGCGCCACCCGTCGCCATCGGCGGTCGGCCGGTTGGTTGGTCTCGAGTCGGTGGACCGAGCCGTCGAATATCGTCATCACCTCACCGCCGCCGATGTCGAGAGCGACCGGGATCACGATCGGCCCGCCGAGAAGGCTGGGCATGCGTCGGGCCAGCGTGGTCTTGCCGTTGCCGGGCGCTCCATATATGAAGATCGAAGACCGGGAGTTCACCGCCGCGCGAACCGCTTCCGTCACTCCAGGGGCGAGCTCGATTCCGCTCAGCGCAAGGTTGACCTTGACCAGGTCGAGCGTGCCCGGCTTTGCCGCCTCGGCCAGCACCGCCCGGTACTCCTGCAACGAGACCGGCGCGGGTCCTGCGTATCGAGTGCTCGAATCGCCGATCTGGTCGCTGCGCACGCGTCCCTGTTTCGTGATCGCGTACGCCATGCGCTCCGAAAGCGGCCGGCCCAGCCACGGACCCTGCTCGGCGGCCAGGCCGAGCGCGTCGAGCAGGTTGGATGTGGTCAGCGACTTCAAGCTCGGCTCGACGGCCGAGAAGGGAAGCGCGAGCAGGTCGGCCACCTCGAAACCGGTGATCCGCGTCGCAGACGACGCGAGGCGCAGGATCATGCCCTCGATCAGGGTTCGGTTGATCTCGGGCGGTGGGGGAGGCTCGATCTCATGGCTCGCGGACGGGACGGTCGAAGGCACTGGCTGCGGCTCGTCAACGTGCTCGAGAATCGCGCCAAACAGCTTCTTGCCGAAACGCGCGCGGTCGGCGTGGTCGGGCGGCTCGCCTTCACGACGGCGGCTGATCCAGTCGGGGACCTCTTTGAACACCACCGTGTTTCCAATCAGCAGCTGCACCGTGTCGGGCTCGTCGGTGGACACTCGAACTGCGATGCGCACCAGGTAACCCTGGCTCTTCAGCGCGGCCCAGCTTCGCTCCCAGGCCACCTCGTTGCGCCCTGACCATGTCTGGCGGACGGTGCGATCGCGTGCGAGCGTGACGTCCTTACGGTTTTGATAGCGCCGACGGACCAGCTCGGTCACGTCCTTGTCGATGTCCTCCGCTACGAGCGCCGCCAAGGGCAGGGCGCGGTCGTCGACCGCAGGCCGGTTCTTGATCTCGAAGATCGTGTTCGCCGTGGGCGCGAGGGCACGGATCACGCTTGCGTGTCGCGGGCAGAACGGCGTTCGCTCGATGAACTGGATGTGCCTGCGGCACCACCAGCTCTTGCACTCGCGGCCGGTCAGGTCCTTGTAAGCGCACGCCCAACCGCGGCGCTCCTGACAGTCGCTGTACGTGCAAACACCGGCCGGCTTGTGGCCGTCGGTCCGCGCCGGAAGAGGCTCGCGGTGCTCGTGGTGCTCAGCCTCTTCCTCGACCGTGATCTCGTTCGAGATCGCTTCGGCCGGCGCATGCGCGACCCCGGGCTTCGGCATGTAATGGAACGCCCCGGAGAATTCCTCGCAGCTCTGGAAACGCTGGCTGCGTTCCTTGGCTGTCGCCTTCCAGATGATCTCCATGATCGGCGAGGGGATGGCCGTCGATGCACGCGGCCTGTCGAACACCTGCGAATGGAGCACTGCCGGCAGCGGGCCGGTGAATGGCGGCTCCCCATGCAGCAGCTCGTAAAGGATCATGCCGAGCGAGTAGATGTCTGACGTCGCGTCGACCGCCTCGCCCTTGACCTGTTCCGGCGCCATATAAGCGGGCGTCCCGACCATGCTGCCGGTCGCGGTCAGCCGGTGCTTGTCGTCGACGAGCTTGGAGATGCCGAAGTCGAGGATCTTCGTCTTCCCGCGGTTGGAGATGAGAATGTTGTCGGGCTTCAGGTCGCGATGGACGATCGAGTAGTCATGCGCCACGCCGACCGCTGAAAGCAGCTGCTGGATCAGGTCGACCGACACATCGACGCTGAACCGCCCGTACTCGTCCAGCCACGACCGCATCGAGCGGCCCTCGACCCACTCCATGACGATGAACAGCACAGGGCCGTCCTCGTCGAAGTCGTAGACGCGGACGATGCCCGGGTGGTTCAGGGCGGCGACGGTGGCCGCCTCGCGGTGGAAGCGCTGGCGGAAGTTCTGGTCGCTCGAATACTGCTCGGCCAGGACCTTGATCGCGACAGGGATCTCGAGGCGCGGATGGGTCGATCTATAGACGACGCCCATCGCGCCGCGCCCGAGCTCGGCTTCGATCGGATAGCGACCGAGTTGCGTCGTACTCACCCTGCGGACACCAGTCGGTCAGTATGCCGCACGGTACGTGGGTCGCTGCCCCCCTCAGAGGAGATGCTCCCGAAGCGGAGCCTCCTTAGTTGAAGATGCTCAGCGGCAGGTAGAACGAGACCCCGAAGTTGGGCTGGTCGACGATCTGGCTGATCCTGAGATCGCCCGCCAGGCTGCACAGGATGTAGGCGTCCTCGCGGCTCAGCCCGTGATCCGCTTTGAGCCACGCGATAGTGTCCCGCACGGAATTCTGGGCGTTCTCCACCAGGTCTGGGCCCAGGGCGCAGACCGCGTGGTAGCCGGCGGCGTCGCTGCGCGGCTGCAGAGGCGCCGCGGGCGTGACGAAGTGGTAGCTCCAGGGGCGCAAGGACGCGCCCTTGACCACTCCAAACCGGAGTGAGAACGTCATCGGGCATTCGATCCCGGTAACGCAGACCTCGCCGTCTCCCTGCGCGCCGTGGCAGTCCCCCGCCGAGAAGAGCGCGCCAGGTACGAAGACAGGCAGGCGAAGCTTCGTTCCCGCCGTCAGGTGGCGGGTGTCGATGTTGCCCCCGCCCTTGGTGGGAGGGAGGACGTCGTGCGCGCCGGGCTCGTCGGTCGCGACTCCCATCGTTCCGCAGAACGGGGCGAGGGGGATGTGGATGTCGTGGCGGAACTCGGTCGACTTGCGATCGCCGAGGTCGAAGTAGCGGACGTACGGCTCCGGGAAGTCAGCCGCCAGCAGGCCGAGGCCTGGCAGGATCGCTGACCATCCCCACGAACCAGGCTTGAGCTCCAGGATCTCGACTTCGAGCGCGTCCCCGGGCTCGGCCCCTTTTACGTAGACAGGGCCTCCCAGCGGATACAGGTGGTCGAAGTTGAGGGTCCCCAGCCTGGATGCGGGGTCGCCTTTCTTCAGCTGCCCGGCGGTCACCTCTTCGGTATCGAAGTGGACGACGTCACCCGGTTCGATCTCGACCGCCGGCGCGAGCGAGTTGTCCCACTTGAAATGAAAGGTGTCGCGGCCGATCGTGTGTT
>JBGPYE010000119.1:0-5868 GCA_041493095.1 Candidatus Dormibacteraceae bacterium | reverse complement strand
TGCCTTCTTCAGTGGAGACGAAGTCCGCGTCGACGACGTACTGAGCGCGACCCTCGCTCGGCACGGAGTAGGGATACAGCGGCTCGTAGTCGAGGCCGACCAGGTCGCGGCCCTTCATCCGCTCGACGACCTCGGGTGACTCGTTGAGCAGCGTGAGCCGGGCCTCGGCGAGGATCAGGAACCCGTCGCCGTCTTTGACCTTGATGTAGTCGACGTCGTTGTCGACAGCCAGCGCCACGTTGCCGGGCAGAGTCCAGGGCGTTGTGGTCCAGGCCAGGACCGCCGTCTTCGGGTCCTTTTTGAGCTTGAATCTCACGTAGACGCTGGGGTCGGGCACGTTGTCCCGGTAGCCCTGCGCCAGCTCGTGGCTCGAGAGAGGCGTGGCGCAGCGCGAGCAGTAAGGAGCAACGCGGAAGCCCTTGTAGACGAGGTCCTGCTTCCACATCTCGCTGAGCGCCCACCAGACCGACTGGATGTAGTCCGGCGTCAGCGTCCAGTAGGCATTTTCGTAGTCCAGCCAGAAGCCCATGCGCTCGCTGAACGCAACCCAATCGGAGACGTATTCGTGCACGCTCGCGCGGCAGAGCTCGTTGAATCGGTCGATGCCGATCTCGTTCTCGATCTCGAACTTGCCGGAGATCTTGAGCTTCTTCTCGACCTCGATCTCGACCGGCAGGCCGTGCGTATCCCAGCCGGCCTTCCGCTCGACGTAGAAGCCCTTCATCGTCTTGTACCGCGGGAAGAGGTCTTTGAAGGCGCGGGCGAGGATGTGGTGAGTGGCCGGCTTGCCGTTCGCCGTTGGTGGCCCCTCGTAGAACACAAAGCGAGGCTTGCCGGCGCGCAGCTCGAGCGATTTCTGGAAGGTGCTCTCCTCCTTCCAGCGCGCCATCATCTGCTTCTCCAGCTCGGGGAAGCTGACCTTCTGGTCGACCTTCTCAAACACCCTGGTCAGAGATTACGCAGTGCGGCGATCACGAAGTAGGCGGCCAACGTCACCACCAGCGGCGAAAGATCCATGCCGGAGACGGGAGGCAGGCGGCGCCGGACGGGTCCCAGGATCGGCTCGGTCACCTGGACGACGAACCGGTAGACCGAGTTGTTCGGGTAGGGGCTGATCCACGAGAAAACAACCCTGATCAGGATGACGATGATGAGGGCGTAGAGCGCGAAGATGATGAAGGTTGCGATCAGCTGCATTGCGTCCTAATCAGAAGGGCGCCCTGCGCGCGCCCGGCGTGGCGCGAGGTCCGAACAGCGCCTGACCCAATCGTAGCATCGTGCTTCCGGCGGCCAGAGCCGCCTCGAAGTCCCCACTCATCCCCATGGAAAGGATCGGGAGGCCGCGTCCGACGCGCTGCTCAGCGAGCGTGTGCAGCAGCCGCAGCGCGTCGAATACCGGCCTCGGGTCGCCTTGCGACGGACCCATCCCCATCAAGCCTTGGAGGTCGAGCAGGCTGGACACCTTTGAGATGAGCTCGAGTGCCTCGCCAGGTGAGACGCCGGATTTCTGCGGCTCGCGCGCGACGTTCACCTCGACCAGGACTTTTTGCTTCGAGTCGTGACGGGCGATGGCCTCGGCTAGACGCTCGGAGTCGACGGTCTGGATGAGGGCGAACCGGCCCGCCGCCTGCTTGACCTTGTTGGTCTGCAGGTGGCCGATCAGGTGCCATAGGGCGCTCGGTACCGCCTCCATCTTGGATAGCGCTTCCTGGACCCGGTTCTCTCCGAGTAGGCGCAGGCCCGCGGCCATCGCCTCGCGGCAGGCCTCGACGCCGAATCCTTTGGTCACCGCCACGATCGCGACTTCGTCCGGGTTCCGCCCAGTGGCGGCGATGCGCGCGCTTACCCCGGCCAACCTTTGGAGAACGGTCGGATCGGTCACCTGATGGCGACGATGGCGCCGAATCGAGTCCCGTCCGGGGTGCGGCGATGCGAGGGCAGGAAATCGCTCTCTTTTGTGCAGGCGCCCTGGACGTGGATGTTTGAAACGCCGGCCTCTTCGAGCTGCGCTTTGTTCGCGGCGGCAAGGTCGAGGAGGAACCGATCGCCGGCCCCCTGCGTGACAAAGCGCGGGTCGAACTGGTCGGCGACCTCGCCGCCGACCTCATAGCAGCGGCCGCAGATCCCGGGACCGATGCCGGCCTGGATGTCCTGCTGCAAAGCTCCGTACTCGTCGTGCATCGCCTTCACAGCAGCTTTTGCGACGCCCGCCACCGTGCCGCGCCACCCGGCATGCGCAAGGCCGGCGCTCTTGGTTTTCGGGTCCCACAACACGATCGGGTAGCAGTCCGCAAACGTCGCGAACAGGGTCACGCCGCGCCGGTTGGTGACCAGACCATCCACGCCCTGGACCACGTCCACAGGCTCATCAATTCTCGCCACCATCGAACCGTGCACTGCTCCCACGGTCGTGATGGGCTCTTCATCAATGCCCAGCGCTCGGGCAAAGGCACGGCGGGAGGCGAGGACCGGGGCCGGGTCGGGAGCATGCGTGAGGCCGACCGAGCCCAGCGCGATGGTCGAGAAACCGTGAACCAGCCCGGACTCCGACTCGAGCTCAGCAATCGTCAGCAGCTGGGGCGTAACCCTCACGCCATGGAGATTACGTGCGGCGTGAGCTGAGGACCTGCTCGATCTCTTTCTTGACCTGCTGGAGGTCCATGAACTCCCGATAGACAGACGCGAACCGGATGTACGCGACCTCATCGAGGTCTCGCAGCCGGACCATCACCATCTCGCCGATCTCCCCACTCGGAATCTCGACGCGACCCGAGCGCCTGAGCTCCGCCTCGATGTCGTCGACGATCGCGCGCAACCGCTCCGGTGAGATGTCGCGTTTCTCAGTCGCCTTCCTCAGGCCGGTGAACAGCTTCTGCGGATCGAAGTCCTCGCGACGTCCATCCTTCTTCGTGACGAAGAACGGAACTGTCTCGATCCGCTCATAGGTGGTGAAACGCTGCCCGCACTGCAGGCACTCACGCCTGCGTCGAATCGCCTCGCCGATCTCAGAGTCGCGCGAGTCGACCACTTTCAAGTCGTGATGGCCGCAATACGGGCAGCGCATGTCTTTTCCTTGGTTACATTCGGTTGCGAAGGAAGGCCGGGATATTGATGTCGCCGAGCTCTTCCGCGCCGAACTCGGGCCGCTCGATCGTACGACGCATCGTCTCCTGCTTGGCTTCGTGCTGGGTCTTGCCGCCAAAGCCGGTGGCGATGACAGTGACCTTGATCTCGCCCTGCATCGTCTCGTCGCGCACGACGCCGAAGATGATGTTGGCGTTTGGGTCGGCCGCGGAGCGCACGATCTCCGCCGCCTTCTGCACCTCTTGCAAGGTGATGTCCTTGCCCGCGGTGATGTTGAAGAGGATGCCCTTGGCGCCGTCGATCGACGTCTCGAGCAGCGGGCTGGAGACCGCCTGCTTGGCGGCGTCCTCCGCGCGTGTGTCGCCCGCGCCGTGGCCGATGCCCATCAGAGCCTCACCGGCGTTCTCCATGATCGCCTTCACGTCGGCGAAGTCGAGGTTGATGACGCCTGGCTGCGTGACCAGGTCGGAGATGCCCTGCACGCCTTGGCGGAGCACGTCGTCCGCCATCCGGAACGCCTCCTCGAGCGTGGTCTTGGAGCTGGCGACCTGCGCCAGCCGGTCGTTGGGGACGACGATCAGCGCGTCGACCTGGCTGCGCAGCGCCTTGATGCCTTCTTCGGCGGTGTCGTTGCGGATGCGCCCTTCGAACGCGAAGGGCCGCGTGACCACCCCGATGGTCAGCGCGCCGGCCTCTTTGGCCAGCTCCGCCACGATCGCGGCCGACCCGGTGCCGGTGCCGCCGCCCATGCCGCAGGTGATGAACACCATGTCCGAGTCCTGGACCACAGCTGAGAGCTCGGTCCGGCTCTCATCCGCGGCGTCGCGACCGCGCGTCCAGTCACCGCCGGCCCCGAGGCCGCGGGTGATCTTGTTGCCCATCTGGACCTTGATGTCCGCCTGGCAGCGCTCGAGCGCCTGCTTGTCGGTGTTCACGGCGATGAACTCGACCTTGAGCGCTTTCGAGATCATCCGGTTGACGGCGTTGCCGCCACCGCCACCGCAGCCGACGACCTTGATGCGCGCTCGCCCTTCGTGTAGCTGACTTTCCTTCATGACGTCCTCCTGATCCGAATTTGCTTTGGCGATCGCGAGCTCGAGCTGGTTTCGGGTTTGTTCTCTAGAAAAAATCGCGCAGCCACCTCACTGTTTTTTGGTACGTGTTGCCGAACGTCACCGCCTGGCGGGGTCCGTAACCCCGGACCGGTGCGCGCGATCCCCACTTCACCAGGCCTGCGGCGACCGCGAACGACGGCCCCTGCGCTTTGTCGGCCAGTCCGACGAGCCCGGTCGGCTGGCCGAGGCGAGCAGAGGTGTCGAAGACGTACTGGGCGGCGTCCATCGTGCCCATCAGCCGCGAGCCGCCGCCGGTGACGACCACGCCTGCGGGGAGGAGCTGGTCGAAGCCCGTCTTGCGCACCTCTTCGCGTGCCATCTGGAAGATCTCGGTCATGCGCGGTCCGATGATCTCGGCCAGGAAGCGCCGCGGTAGCGCGGTGATCCTGTCGCCTCCGACCTGGCGGACCTCCACCTTCTCGGCGTGGTCGATCACCTCGGGCAGCGAGTGACCGTAGTTGAGCTTGAGGCTCTCGGCCTCGTCGAGCGTGGTGCGGAGGCCGATCGCGATGTCGCTGGTGACATGGTTGCCGCCGACGGGAAGCACTGCGAGGTGGCGGGCGGAGCCGTCGTTGTAGACGACGACGTTGGTCGTCCCGGCGCCGATGTCGACAAGGCAGACACCGAGCTCGATCTCCTGCTGGCTGAGCACGCCCTCGCCGGCGGCGAGGCCGGCGCAGACGACGTCCTCGACGTCGAAGCCGGCGCCGTGCACGCACTTGATGGCGTTTTGGACCGCGGTCTGGGCGCCGGTGATGATGTTGGTCTCGACCTCGAGTCGGCGGCCGGTCATGCCGATCGCGTCCCGCACCCCGTCCTGCCCGTCGACGGTGTAGGCGCGCGGGATGACATGGATGACCTGGCGGTCGGAGGCGACGCTGATCGCCCTGCTCGCCTCGACTACTCGCTGCACGTCCTCCTCGCCAATCTCGTGGTCGGGGCGCGCGACGGCGACCACGCCCATCGAGTTCTGGGACCAGAGGTGGGTGCCCGCGAGGGAGACGACCACGGACTCGATGCGCTGGCCGGCCATCCGCTCGGCGGTGACGGCGGCGGCCTGGATGGCCGCGATCGTCTTGTCGAGGTTCACGACCACGCCTTTGCGCAGGCCTTCGGAGGGGCTTTCGCCCACGCCGATGATGCTCACGGGCGCGCCGGGGTCGTCAGACTCGGCGATGACTACCGAGACCCGGCTCGTGCCCAGGTCTAGACCGACGGTTTTCTTCCGCCTCGACAAAACTTGTGCTGGGATGCCTCCTGGAACGTAGAGAAAAATATTGGGCGGGTTGCCGGGGATTATAAGGGCTCCCGGGCGCTTGTGGGACCAGATTTTGTGGGTAGTTAGTTGTTTAAGGGCACGCCTTGTGGTCGGGCCGGGCGAGAACGGACTGGGAAGAGGGTGTGGTGGTGGGGCTGGGAGGCGATTTTGGCGCGTGAAACCTGCGGGTGCATGCACTCGTGGCATTGGGCGGGGCGGGAAGCCTGCGGGAGCCGGCACTCGGGGCGTTCCGACTACAAGTAGTGCCGGCGGATCGCTCCCAGGTTGTTGAAGATCCTCACTCCGAACGCGACAATTGCGGCGATCGACAGGTCCACTCCCAGCTTGTCGCCGAAATAGACCAGGACCGCCGCCAGCGTCATGTTGGTCAGCAGTCCACTGAAGAAGACG
>JBGPYE010000136.1:0-5344 GCA_041493095.1 Candidatus Dormibacteraceae bacterium | reverse complement strand
GCCTTCATCCTTTGCATCATCGACATCGTGAACCGCTCCGACCTCAGCGGGTTGTGGAAGGTGCTGTGGATCATCATCACCTTCTTTTGGGGCATCGGCCCCATCCTCTACATCCTGTTTGGGCGCGGCAAGTTCTGGTAGACGGCTGATCGAATGAGCGATTGGGCGGCGACCCGAGCGTTCGTGCTCGGAATCCTCAGCCTACCTTTCGGTGTCTTTGCTCCTTTCGCAATCTGGACCGCGATCAGGTCGTTGCGGCGCATCAGCGATTCAAAGGGCGCGACTCATGGCGCGACACGAGCAACCGCTGGACTCGTGGCAGGGGTCTTGGGACTTGCGTCGTTCCTAGTTGGAACTGCTTACTGGGTGCTCTCGTCGTGATCGTGCGCGGCCTCATCGGCGTCGTCATATTGCTGGTGGCCGCGACCACCTATCCCGGCGCGATTGCGGTCTCGATGGCCGTCCGGATGACACCGCCGCCCATACTTGCATCGTCGCCGCCATCGGGACAGATGCCCTGGCTGCACGTCGAGCACCGTCAGGGCATGGCGCCCTACATCTCAGACGACCAGGGCAGGCTGGTGCTCCTCCACGGCGCCGTCCCTGCGTCCCTGCTCGATTTCGGAAAAGACGCCAAGTTACCTCCGAGCTCGCCACCGGTGTACCCGATCGACCCTGCAGCTTATGAAGGCTCGTGCCCTGACACCTCAGCCGCGAGCCGGTATCCGCCTCTGTGCCAGTCGGACTTGATACAGATGGCGGCGCTTGGCTTCAACTCTCTGCGCCTACCGCTTTCTTGGAGCCTTTTGGAGCCGAACCGCGATAACTTCAGCCAGGTCTACCTTGCTCGAATCGCCCAGGTCGTGGACTGGGCCAGGGCGCTCGGGATTTACGTGATCATCGACATGCATCAGAACGCCTACTCCCCCTACGTCGTTCCGGGAAGCGGCGTGAACCTGGCGTACCACAGCGGCGCACCGGCGTGGGCGACGATCACAGATGGCGTGCCGTCGATGGTCCTCCTGAAGGATCAGCGCGAAGCCAACCCCGCGGTGTTTGAGGCGTTCAGCAACTTCTGGTACAACCGGAACGGCATCCAGGACGCCTACATCGCAGCGCTCGGGTTCCTCGCCAAACGGTTCAAAGACGACAGCACGGTAATCGGTTACAGCATCTTCAACGAGCCCCAGCCGGGGTGGAATCTTCCGCCCGGATTCGAAGACCTGCTCCTGTTTCCCTTCTATCGCCGCGTGATCGACGCACTCACCGGCGTCAGTGACGGCTTGCCATGTCCCACCGGCATCTTCATGCCGGCGTTCTGCGGTTACGCCGACCTCGGCATTCACGACCTTCGGCACCTGTTTTTCCTCGAACCAGGACTCCTGCGGCAGATCACGGACTTTCCCACCCACCTGGGCCTCCCTGTCAGCTCCTACCGCAACCTGGTGTTCGACATCCACGCCTACACGCACGGCTACACGATCGAGGCGCTTCTGAACCCGAATGCGGACCCTCACCACGCCACATATCCGTGGGGCGGTTACGACCAGACGTACACGCTCGGAATGCGCGAGGCCAAAGCTATGGACGCTGCGCTGTTCGTCGCCGAATTTGGCGACGATCCCAAAAATGACTCGCTCGTTCTTGCCAATGAGCTGCTGCAGCAAGAGAAGCACTTGGTCGGCTTTGCCTTCTGGACGTGGAAGGAGAACGGTGGAAACTGGGGCGTGTACGACCCTGCCAATAAGGGCGGCTGCCTGCGAACCGCGCGGGAGCGCCTGCTCGCCAGGGTTTATCCGCGGGCTGCCGGCGATCCCGCCCTCATCTACCACTACGACCCGGACACCGGCGCCTTCCTGCTGACCGCCACCGGGCGAGCAGGCGACCCGCCGACCGTGGTCTTCATCCCGTCTGAGGTGAGGGGATCCGTGGCAGTTTCCGGCACGGCCTTGCCCGAAACCGAGATGGCCCCGGACGGCAGCCGTCTCGTGATCGCTTCGCCATCCGGAGGTCCGTTCTCGATCACGGTAGCTGCCGCGCCCCTGGTGCCGTCCGGCTGCGGCTAACTTTAGTAAGTAGCACCCGAACAGACTCAGAGGTGTCTATAAGAGTTTCCTGAGCCGGGCTTGGGCTAATCTTGGGCATGGACAGGGTGGGCAGCCGACCAGCCACGGGTGCGCGCACTCGCGTCGTGACCAATGGCGCTGCGAATGGCGCCGTCACGAACGGATTGGGTGCGAAAACGAATGGGGCGACATCGCATCGCTCAGGGACCAACGGCACGGCGAAAGTGCAGCCGGTGGTCAAGCTCACGCACGTCAAGAAGTCTTTTGGGCGAACGGCCGTTCTCAAAGAGATCAACCTCTCGGTCGTCCCCGGCGAGCTGGTCGAGATCACCGGGCCGAGCGGAGCCGGCAAGACGACCCTACTGCGCCTGGTCCATGGTCAGCTGCGGCCGAACGGAGGCGAAGTCTGGGTCGAGGGGCGAGGCCTCCACCGTTGGTGGCGCCGAGGACTGAGCCGGGTTCGCCGAGACGTCGCATTCGTTTTTCAAGAGCACCACCTTCTTCCCCGTCTCACCGCACTCGAGAACCTGACGTTTGCGCTTCAAATCACCGATCCACAGCTGCCGTTCAAGACGATCAAGCAACGCGCTCTTGAGACGCTGCAGTCGTTGGGCCTCGTCCACAAGCGGAATGCATACCCGCGGCAGCTTTCCGCAGGTGAGCGTCAGCGCATTGCCGTCGGGCGAGCCCTCGCGGCAAAACCGCGGGTCATCCTGGCCGACGAGCCGATGGCGTCGATCGACGACGACAACGCGCGAATCGTCATGCGCCTGCTCGAGGACGCGGCGGCGGGTGGCGCGGCCGTCATCGTCGCCAGCCACAAGCACTCGTTTCCCTCGAGCCGGGTGCTGAGGCTACCGAGCGGCACGATCCACCTGAACGGATCACAGAAGGCAGCTTCAAATTGGAATGGAAATGGAAACGGAAAGCATGCACCGCAACCACTCTGGCGCGTCCTCCTCCCAGTCCACGCGCGAACGCGAAAGATCGTCGCGAAGCCAAAACAGCTCCCGCTCTGGCGACGCGCAGCCGCGCTGGTCGCCAACAGCTACCGGCTGGTTGTCTTGAGTGGATTGCGCAGCTGGAGCCGCGACGTGAGGCTCACCGCGCCGGCGCTCGGCACGATGGCCCTACTGCTCCTTTTGTGCGGGACTCTCGCAATGGTGGGAATCGCCATCGAGGGTGCCGGCGTCCAGCAGGCCGCGGAGGCTTCGCTCGTCCGCGTCTACCTCGCTTCCGACGCCACCCCCGAAGCGGTCGCGACGCTGAAGTCCAGGCTGAGCTCCGATCCTCGGATCGCTTCGGTCACGGAGGTGACTCCCGAGCAAGCACTCGCGGAGGCGAGCAGCCACCCCGGCCTGGACAACCTGTCGAGCCTCAGCTCGACCAACCCGTTCCCGGCCAGCCTCGACCTTCGGGTCAGCGACGTGACCAAGGTGGGCGCGGTGGCCGCGTCGGTCAAGGACGACCCCGCAGTCGATCCCGCCTACCCGACGTCGTACGACCCCGACACGTACTCGCGTCTCCGCCGCATCGCGCTGATCGTCGGAGGCGTCGGAGTTGGGCTTCTGCTGCTGTTCGGCCTGGTCGCCTACGCGGTGATCGCCAACTCGATGCGCGGCATCGCGACCGCACGCAGACAAGAGGTAGCAGTGATCCGCCTCCTGGGCGCGCGTGGCTGGATGCTGCGGGGCCCATTCGTCGTGGAAGGGCTGATGATCGGCGCGCTGGCGGGCGCCGCCGCCGCGGTGGCCGTAGCCGGCGCCTGGCTGCTGGCGATCCGCTTCG
Source organism: Candidatus Dormibacteraceae bacterium (assembly GCA_041493095.1). Classification (GTDB taxonomy): domain Bacteria; phylum Chloroflexota; class Dormibacteria; order Dormibacterales; family Dormibacteraceae; genus Palsa-870. The sequence continues at coordinate 1,490 of JBGPYE010000136.1, read as the reverse complement.
AGTCAGCCACCTACGCCCAGGTGCTGCCCGGCGTGGGACCGACTCAGGTCCAGTACGTTCTCGCCGCCGTCTTGGCGGCCGGCCTGCTGCTGGGCTCTTTGACGGCGCTGCTCGGGTTCCGCAAGGTCCACGCATGAGACGGACCGTCGGCGCGCTTGCCGTCGCCGGCGCCCTTTTAGCGCTCGAGGTCACCACCGCAGGCGCGACGGACCCATCGCCGTGTCCCAGCCCGACGTCTGCTTCCGCCGCGCGCGTGGCCTGTCCCTCGGCGCCGATCGATCCGAACCTGGCCGCATACGACCAGCTCCGCACACGCCTGGGAGGTGACCTGTCCACCGCGCTGACCAACCAGGAGCGCCTCTCGGCGGCTCTTCATCAGACCTCGCTGAGCGTCCAGATCCTCACCGATCAGATCGCCCGCGAAGAGGCGGTCATCTCGAACCTCGAAGACCAAATCGCGCAGCTCGACATCGAGATCTCGGACACCGAAGCCCGGATCGATATCGAAAAGGAGCAGGTGAGCGCGATGGCGCGGGCCATCTATCGCCAGCCGGACTCGCTGTGGATGCTTGTCGCCCGGACCGGGAACCTTCACGACGCGCTGAGAGCCACCGCCGACCTGGTGGTCGCGGGCCAGCGCGCGCACGCGCTGCAGGCCCGGCTCGAAGCCGATCTGCAGAAGCTGCAGAAGGACCGAAAGGCTCGGGTCGCCGCCCTCGACAGTGAGAACGCAACGAGGGACCAGCTGGTCGCGAGTCTCAGTGCCCTGAGCGACCTCATGATCGTGCAGGACGACGTCACCAGCCAGATGTCCGACGTGATCGCGCAGATACAGACGGCTCAAAACGCGCTGCAGAACCAACCTCCCGACGTGACGGCTGCGCTCGCCACCCTGCTCGAGTCACAGACGCAGGACCTGATCCAGCAGTCGAATCAGCAGGCGTGGACGCAGGCTCACATCGGCGCCGGCCTGGCCATGGTCACGCACATGCTGCCGGCCGGAAAGCCCATCGCGGGCCTGACTCTGTCATGGCCGATGGCCGGCACGCGCGTGACCCAGGCGTTCGGCCCGAGCGACCTGCTGCTGGAACCGCCGCTTGGCCCGTACCCACACTTCCACACCGGACTCGATATCGCGGCGCCTTTTGGAACCACCGTGGTGGCGGCAGCGGACGGCGTCGTAGTCGCAGTGGGTCACTCGCGCGTGGGCTACGGCAACTACGTCGTCATCGCCCACGGGGGCGGGATCATGACGCTGTACGGGCATCTGCTCGAGACCAACGTCGACGTGGGCAACAAGGTCGTCCGCGGCCAGCGGGTGGGTCTCGAGGGATCGACGGGTTGGTCCACCGGCCCGCACGTGCACTTCGAGCTGCGCGTCAACGACGCGGTGATCGACCCGCTGCCTTTCCTAGCACCGCTGAGTAGCTAACCACGCGTTTGGTGCCCCTGTGCTGTCCCGGCTGACGGCCGACAGCACCGTCCCGGTT
>JBGPYE010000032.1:0-9525 GCA_041493095.1 Candidatus Dormibacteraceae bacterium | reverse complement strand
CGACCCGATGGACTTCGCCGCCTGGATGGAGGTCTGGCTGGACGACCGGTGGTGGACCTTCGACCCGCGCAACAACGAGCGGCGGACCGGGCGGGTGCTGATCGGCCGCGGCCGCGACGCCCTTGACGTGGCGATGCTGACGACGTTCGGGCCTGCCGCCTTCAAGTCGATGACCGTCTGGGCCGACACTGCGGAGGACTCCTGATGGCGATCGAGCACGCCTCCCTCGACTGGGCCTCGGCGCGCCGCGTCTCCTACCTCTTGCGGCAGACCTTCCGGTACGAGTACCCCGAGCCGATCCGCGACCTGAACCACCGCCTCGTCGTCATTCCGCCGGAGCGCTTTGGCGACCAGCGGCGTCTCCGCCACGCGCTGTCGGTCGATACCGAGGGCGTCCGCTTCGAGGATCGAAAGGATCGGTTCGGCAACGTGGTCGTCGACGTGTTCGCTTCTCAGGTGTCGAAGGCGATCGAGTTCACCGCGGAGGTTTCGGTCGAGCGGCACGCGGCGGAGCCCAACCGGCTTGCCGCCGGCTGGCTCGCCGACGGCTACCTGCTGGAGCCATCGGCTCTCACGGCCGCGGACGATCGCATCCTCAGGGCCGCCGAATCGCTGGCGCGCTCGTCCGAGTGGGGCCTGCCGCTGGCTGACCGGATCAACGACTGGGTGTACCAGTCGATGACCTACCAACATGGGGTGACCGGCGTCCGGACCACAGCAGCCGAGGCACTAGCGCTCGGCTCGGGTGTGTGCCAGGACTATGCCCACGTCATGCTCGCTCTGTCTCGGGCGTGCGGCCTCCCTTCGCGCTACGTGTCGGGACACCTGCTCGGAGAAGGCGGCAGCCACGCCTGGGTGGAGGTCGTGCTGCCGACGAATGACGGCACAGGCGACGCGATCGCGTCGACGTTCGACCCTACTCATGCCAGCCGCGGCGGGCTGAACTACGTGACGATCGCTGTCGGCAGGGATTACTCCGACGTGGCGCCAACCTCGGGCACTTACCTCTCGGCGGCGAGCGGACGCCTGTTCACCCGCAAGCGGGTGACTCTGACCGACCTCGATTAAGCCGGCTCTCCAAGACCCGAAGGTCTTACCTGATTCACACCAAACGCTTATATATCTCGGGCCATGACCATCTCGCGGATCCTCGTCGTCGAAGACGATGCTCGCCTGGCCGCGACGGTCGAGCGCGTTTTGGTTGCTGAAGGGCACGGCGTCGAGGTGGTGGGGGATGGACTGCAGGCGCTGCGTCGGGCTCGAGAGCAGCCTTTCGACCTTGTTGTGCTCGACATCATGCTGCCCAGCCTTGACGGGGTCGGAGTCTGCCGAAGGCTGCGCGCCACCGCCGCTCAGGTTCCCATCCTGCTTCTGACCGCGCTCAGCGGAACGGACGACCGGGTAAAGGGCCTCGACGCCGGCGCCGACGACTATCTCGTCAAACCTTTTGCCTACGAGGAGTTCCTGGCGCGGGTCCGTGCTCTGCTTCGGCGAGCCGGCCCGCATGACGATCTGCGTTTCGGCGATCTCCTGCTGGAACCTGGGACCCGAGGCGCATGGCGAGGCAAACGGTCGATGACCCTCACCGCGACCGAGTTCGAGCTCCTGCGGCACTTCATGAGACACCCGCGGCAGGTCCTCACTCGCGAACAGCTGCTCCGGGAGGTCTGGAAGGACGATGAGCCGGAGAGCGACAACGTGGTCGCCGTCTACGTGGGCTACCTGAGGCAGAAGCTCGAGGACGGCGGAGAGCCGCGTCTCCTCCACACCGTCCGGGGCGCGGGCTATGCCCTCCGGGAATAGTGTCTTTACGCCTTAGGCTCGCGCTGTTCGGCGCGGCCGTTGTGGCTTTGACGCTGATCCTGTTCGGCGGTTTGCTCTATGGGCTTCTGGGGCGCAGCGCGGCCACCAACCAGGACGAAGCAGTGCGCGGCCGCGCTCGTGAAGCAGTCGGTGCGCTGAACCGCATCTCCGATCTGGCGCCTCGGGCGCCAGTCGCACCGGTGGATCTCCGCACCAGCAACGAGATTTTTCTCGAGGTACTCGACCAGAACTGGTCGGTCGTCTACTCAACTGGCGACCTGAACGGTACGCCACCCGCGATCGGCCCAAAGCTGCGCCAGGAGGCGACGCAGCTCGCCGCCGGCGGGTTCGACACTGAGGGCGGCTTTCGTCTCTACGCACTGCCCTTCAATGGCGGATTTGTGGTGACCGGCCAGTCGACCCGTGTCGTCCAGTCGAATCTATCGGGCGTGCTCGGGTTTCTTATCATCTCGGGCATTCCGACGCTGATAGCAGCGCTGGCCGCGTCGTGGCTCGTCGCGGGACGGGCCCTCAAACCGCTAAAGGATGTCGCGGGCGCCGCGGATGACATCGGCCGGGCGCGCGATTTCGGCCGCCGGCTCCCCAACCGTCGCAGTCGCGACGAGGTCGCTCTGCTCTCGACGAGCTTCAACCGGATGCTCGAGCAGCTGCAGGATTCGTTCGACTCGCAACGACGGTTCGTGGCCGATGCCTCGCACGAGCTGCGCACTCCCCTGACCACGATCCAGGGCAACGCGGGCCTGCTGGCGCGCGGGCCCGCACTCTCCGACGACGTGTGGCGCGCGGCTGCTGATGACATCGCCGCCGAGACCGCGCGCATGACGCGGCTGGTCGACCGAATGCTGACCTTGGCCAAGGCTGACTCAGGTCTGCGGCTCGAGCTGGCCACGATCGAGCTCGCCCCCGTGGTCACTGAGGTCTGCCGCCAGGCGGGAACGGTCCACCCAGACCGCGAGCTGCAGTGCGCCGCGGCGGAAGCCGCGGTCGCCGGAGACGAAGACGCACTTCGGCAGCTGACGTGGATCCTCCTCGACAACGCCTTCCGCCACGCCCGCTCGCGTGTCGAGCTCAGGCTGGCGACCGAAGGGGAGTGGGCGCGTTTGACGGTCTCGGATGACGGGCCCGGCATCGCGCCTGAGGACAGAGAGCGCGTTTTCGAGCGCTTCTATCGCGCCGACAAGGCTCGCCACGAGCCCGGGGCCGGGCTTGGGTTGTCGATCGCGCGGTGGATCGTCGAACAGCATCGCGGCAGGATCCTTGCCGGCGAAGCGCCTGGCGGCGGGGCGGCGATGTACGTGGACCTTCCGCTGCGCGCAAGCGGCGATAAGGATGGGACCTGCTGATTGCTTACGCCCCTCTTAGGTACGCCCGCGACATTTGTCGCATGTTCAACATCGCCACCGACCACGCGATCGGCCTCTACGCCGGACTTGTTGCGCTGCCCCTCGCCCTGATCGCAATCAGGCTGCGTCCCTCGCGCCACTATGTGCCGGGCACCGTGCTCGGAGCGTCAGTGCTGATGGCCATGTCCGGGGCGATTCACCTCGGTCTAATCAGTACTCATCGGGAAGAGCCGGTCACAGCTCTCCTTTTCCTGATGAACGGCGCGGCCTACATCCTCCTTTCCCTTGCATTCACGTGGCGGTGGTGGCGGCCGGCCTCGGCTTCGCTCCTCGCCGCTACCTTGCTCGGGTACCTGGCCTACATCGCGCTCGGCTTCGACAGCCCGGACCAGGTCGCGGTGGCCACCAAGCTCCTGGAGCTGACGGCGCTGGGCCTCGTCCTGGTACCGGTCCATGGCGAGGCGGGTAAGCGCGCGCTGCGATGGGCTTCCATGGGGGTCGCCCTCCCTCTGCTCACGCTCATCACGGCCTCGACCGTCTGGATCGTGGACCTTGCCCGGCCAGACGCGCAGCACGCTCACGCCGGAGCTGTCCTCCAGGCGACCAATGAGGTCGCGACGCCGGAACAAGAGGCAGCCGCGGCCCAGCTGTATGCGGAAACGAAGGCCGCGATCCTTCCGTACCAGGACTCGCGCAAGGCATTCGCCGACGGCTACCGACCGGGCGGCCCATCGAACATGCCGTCGACCCACTGGATGAACCAGGCGTATGTCGACGCCGGCTATGTGATGGACCCACATCGCCCGCAGGGCCTTGTGTACGCCAACACAAAGCACGGGCCGGTACTGCTTGGCGCGATGTTTCAGATGAAGCACCTGGGCCAGTTCGGTCCGGACCCCGGCGGGCCGCTGACTGCGTGGCACCAGCACGAAAACATCTGCTTCACGCCGTTCGGGTTCGAGTTCAGCTTCATGACGCCGTTTTCAACCTGCCCTCTCGGAGCGATCGACATCAGCGCGGCACCGATGCTGCATGTTTGGATCGTGGACAACCCGAAGGGCGGACCCTTCGCGGTGGATATCGATGAAGGAGTGGTGAAGTCAATTGATCGCGCATAGAGAGTCAAGCGCGCCTGAGACCGTGTTCGTCCTGCTGGTCATGCAATCGATGCTGTGGACCGTCGCCGGCATCTCCGCGATTCCATTCGCGCTCGCAGGAGAGGTCTTCATGCTCGGGTTGGGCATCGCCTCGCTCCTGGTGGCCCTTGCCACCTGCCTGCTCGCGATCGGCGTGCTGTGGCGCCGACGGAGCGCCCGACGCTTGGTCATGGCGCTGGAGATCGTGTGCCTGGTCGGGTCGCTCCTGTTGTTTCTTCTGCCTATCGGCGCCAACCACGGCCCGGTCGCACTGATGACGAACCTTGCCCTTCCGCTCGCGGTCGTTCTTCTGCTGCGCAAGCAGAGCACCGCCGCGTCCGCCGACCTCGCCGTCGACCAGGCGCGGGTGTGAGCGACTAGCCTCTGGCGGCCAGGCGTCCCCTGCGGATGAGAGCGTCGTCGGCGTCGTCACTGGTCACGACGCGGCGCCGAAAGTTTCTCAAGGCGAAGCGGTCACACGCCGTCTCGGCAGCGGAGGCCTTTCCGAGCACCTCGTGCAGGTACCAGTGCATCCACTCGTGGCAGTACAGAAAGCGGAGGACGTCGCGGCGCCCTCGAAACAGCACGGTCTCCGAGGCCCAGGCAAAGCGCATGCCCTCGCCGCGCTTACGTCGCGCGGCAAAGATCACGGGCTCCTTGAATGGCCGGAAAGGCATCGGGACCTGGAGCACGATCCTTCGGTCTTCGAACTCGCATCGTGCCGCCAAGTGTGGGCTCCAGCGGTACCGCAGCGGCTTGATTACCACCTCGTAATCGCAGCGCGGCAGGCCGTCCAAGGCGCGCCTTGCCTCCAGGCTGCTGTACCCGGCCAGCTCACTTCGGATCGCCACGGTCCGCACAGGTTACGCGTTCCGGGGTGGCTCAGCGGCCTCTGGAGTAGCCGCCCTCGTTCAGATCGATCAGTTGTTCGGTTCGGCCCGGCTGAGGTCGCGCTCGAGATCGCCTTCCATGCTTCGAGCGGCGAGGTCGCCCAGCGAGACGATCCCCTTGAGCTGCTTGCCCTCCATGACCAGGACGCGCTTGACGTCGTGAGATTTCATCACCTGCACCGCGTCGTCGACCGACTGATCAGGCGCGACCGCGAACACCGTCTTGCTGCAGATCTCCTCCAGCGTCATTGTTGACGGATCTCTTCCCGTCGCAACCGCTTTGACGGTGATGTCCCGATCGGTGACCACACCGCACGGCGTCCCGTCCGTAGTGACGACCACGGTTCCGATGCGGTGGTCGCGCATCGCCGCGGCGGCCTTTGTGACAGGCTCGTTTGCATCCATCGCCACCGGGTCGCGCGTCATCACCTCAGCCACTGTCTTTGCCATCGCGCACCTCCAACTCCAACCTGGAAATTTCCTCCGCAACCCCCATCTGGATTAAACACCCATCCGGGGTCGAGTACCTGGTGCAACCTCTGATCCGGCTGAACGCTCGACCGTCCCCGCCTACGATTGATCCGATGGAGCCTTGATGAGCAGGCTTCGGCAGCTGGCCGACAGCGGACGCCGCACCGTCCCGTTTCGGGTGATCACCGCGTTCGGCGAGAGCCAGGCGAGCAATTACGCTGGCGCCCTCGCGTTCTCCGCGTTCCTCGCCATGTTCCCGATCATGCTGGGCGCGCTCTCGATCATCGGTCTCTCCATCCGTGACCCGGGCACTGAGGCCCGATTCCAGGGGCTCATCCTGCAGCTGTTCCCCGGCGACGCCCAGGCCGAGCTGCAGCATGCGATCCATGGTGTGAAGCAATCGGCGGGATGGTTTGCTCTTGTCTCCTTGGGTGGCCTCGTCTGGAGCGCCAGCGGAATCTTCGCCACGATGGAGTTCGCACTGACGCAGATCTTCGGCACGAAGCGGCGGAACATGCTGCGGCAGAAGCTGATGGGGTTTGTGATGATGCTCGTCCTCGTGGTCGCGTTGGGAATCACCGTCGGGGCCAACTCCGCCGCCGGGTACCTTTCGCCCTACATCCCGTACGCGTGGGTGTTGAGCTTTGTCATCGGCGCCGCGGTCATGGTGGCCCTGCTCGTCCTCCTGTACCGCTTCGTGCCCAACCGCACGTTCAGCCTGGGCGAGGTCTTTCCCGGGGCGCTGCTCGCCGGCGTGCTGATCGAAGCCCTGTCGCTCGTGTTCCCGCTTTACGCGCGCTTCGCCGGCAGCTTCAACACGTACGGCGCGCAGTTCGGCCTCTTCTTCGTTCTGGCCACGTGGCTGTACCTACTCAGCGAGCTGCTGCTGCTCGGAGCGGTCTACAACCGCTCTCGCCTGAGCCAGCCGGCGACGAAGGGGCTGATCGCGAGCCCTTCGGACCAATCGCACGAGCCCGAACGAGCGGTGGACGTCGTCCGGCGCAAGAAGCGCCGAGCTTCCAACGTGAGCTGAGGCGGAATTCCCCAGTCAGTGGTCGGAGCGGCGATGGGCGTTACCCCTCTAAGCGGCCGAGGGCGAGTTCGCGCATTCGCCTCCTTCTGCAGCGTCGAATGTTCGCTGGGACCTGGAGGCGACCGCACGGCGCAAGCGCCCTCCCGCTCTAGGCTTATCGCACCGGATGCGAAGTCTCTTACTCTGGTGCGCGCAGAACCGCTGGCTCTCGACGCATGTTCCGCGCTGGGGATTTGCGCGGCGCGCCGTGAAGCGATTCATGCCGGGCGAGCAGTTCGACGACGCCCTCAAGGCGGCGATCGCCTTCAAGGCGCAGGGCATCGGCTCGCTATTCACTCGGCTCGGCGAGAACGTCAAGGATCTTTCCGAGGCGCGCGCGACAGTCGAGCACTACGAATCGGTGCTCGCGAAAGAGACCGCAGCCGGCGTCGACGCTGAGATCTCGGTCAAGCCGACGCAGCTCGGCCTCGACATCGACGCAGATGCGGCATACGCAAACCTGGAGAGGCTGGCCCGTGCCGCGGCGAAGGCAAAGAGCTTTTTGTGGCTGGACATGGAGGGGAGCGCCTACACGCACGCGACTCTCGAGCTCTACCGGCGGCTGCGCGCCGACCATCCCGGCACCGGCATCTGCTTGCAGGCGTATCTCTACCGCACGGTCGAAGACGCAATCAGCCTGCTCGAGCTCAAGCCCGCGATCCGGCTGGTCAAGGGCGCTTACGCGGAACCGCCTGACCGTGCCTTCACCGCCAAAAAGGATGTCGACGCGAACTATCTCGCGCTGTGTTCGCTCCTGCTCGACGAGGTGAAGCGGGGCCAGTTGCGCCTTGTGCTCGGCACGCACGACGTCGAGTTGATCGCGCGCGCCACGCGGTTCGCTCACGCGCTGGGCCTGGAGAAGGGTCAGGTGGAGGTGAACATGCTCTACGGGATCCGCACCGATCAGCAGGTCCGGCTCGTAGCCGAAGGTTACGTCGTAAAGGACCTCATCGCCTACGGCGACGCATGGTATCAGTGGTACCTGCGCCGGCTTGCGGAACGCCCGGCCAACGTGACATTCGTCGCTCGGCAGCTGCTTCCCTGATCGCTGATCAAGCCCTGGTCAGGAAGACGTCGAACTCGATGGTGGCCGTCGGGTCGACGGTCACAAAAGGCGCTTGCGGAGGGCTGACTCCGTAGTCGGTCATGTTGATCGTCAGCGTGCCGGCGATCTCGAGCCTGTCACCGACCATCTGGGCCTTCGCGGTGAAGGTGACGTCCCTGGTGACGCCGTGGATGGTGAGCTTGCCGGGCGCAGTCACGTCCATCTGCGCGCTCGTCACAGTGCCTGGGACTGACACGGAAGTGGCTGTGAACGTCGCATTTGGAAACTGCTGGACCGTGAGCTGACGCGTCACGACGCCATCTCGCTGGCTCACGTCGCGACCGGCCACCTGGTCGACGCTGTGCAGGCTGGTGAGATTTGCAGTCAGCGTGATGCCGCTGACCTGGTATCCGGTCGCGTCACCGGCGACCGTGAGGCTGCCGCTGACATCCGACGTGCGCGCCACCGCAAGGTGCTTGGAGCTCGCGCCGGCGAACAGCTCCTGCACCCGGTAGCCGACGAGCGAGCCGGTGCCGATGCTCCACTTTCCGGCCAGCCCGGGTGTCGAGCTCGTCGACGACGCGGACGCGCTCGGACTGGCGCTGAGCCCGAGGGTGGCCGGCGAGGTGCGCAAGCTCGAGAAGAAATAGATATAGCCGCCTGCGCCGATCAGGGCGAGGACGGCGACGCCGGCGACGGCAGCGACGATCAGGTTTCTTTTCATTTCAATTGAGTCGGATTGGAGAGCGCATTTCACCGGCCCCTCGTGACGGACCTGTTGGCACTGGTCAATCTACGGGACGGTCGGGACCTGGCCAGCGTTTTCTTGCGCTTCGCGGGCGGCGCTCTCGCCGGCCTCATGAGTTGCGTCCTCGTTGGACACGAACGTACCGGTCGCGGTGCTCGGCGACGGGCTCGCTGCTGAGGCGACGATCGTGGTCGCGCTGTAAAGCACGGCGCCCGTCACCCCACCTATGAGCATCGACCCAGCGATGGCAGCGGCTGCCACGGACTTGCGAATGCCGTTCATGGTTTCTCCACCTTCGTTGGTAATCGCTCGCGTGAGCGTCGGAACGAAGGCTGACGGCGCGGTCTCAGCGAGCCGTGTGAGAAATCTGTGAGTTTGCCGAGACGCAGGAAAAGCCCACCAGCGACAGCCGCTGATCTTGGTGGACCCGACTTACCGAGGAACGCCTGATCAAGCTCAAAGCCCCCTCACACGAACGCGTGGTGTAATGGGAGAGCCGACGTGCGCGTTACCCCAGCGTTGAAAGCTCTTGTGTGCCTCGTGGCCGCGGCACTGCTGCTGGGCAGTGAGACGTGGCCTAAAGAGGCGCGGCCGCCGCCCCTGGTCGGCTTCAGCTACAGCCCGCAGGTCTCCTCGTCTGCAAACAGCGACGCGGCTCAGGACCTGGCCATCCTTCTCGCCGAGACGCAACCTGACCTGGTGCGGCTGCCCATCTACTGGGAGTTGGTTCAACCCACGCCGGAGAGCCTCGACTTTTCATCCGTCGACGAGCTTCTAGACGTCGTCGACGCACACAACACGCTTACTGAACGCCCGACTCGGGTCGTGCTCACGCTCGGCGCCCGGAACTTCCTGTATCCCGAGCTGCATCAACCGGCGTGGGCCGATCCGCGAGAGCAGCCTCATCTGAACGACGTGCAGTCGGGCTCTCTCTACAGGACCTACTTCGACGAGAGCGTGCTGCGCTATCGCTCCTCTCCTCTTCTGTATGCGTGG
>JBGPYE010000203.1:0-4018 GCA_041493095.1 Candidatus Dormibacteraceae bacterium | reverse complement strand
GTGAAGCTGCTCTTTGGGCACTGTCCTGCACTTGTGCTCGAGCAGGTCTCGGGCATCCGGCCCAAGCACTTCCTCGAGCTTTTCCAGGGAACCCCTCGCGACGGTAGCCATCAATGCCCCTTACACACTTAATCAAGCATCCCACGCAGGGACGCGCAGGCGCTTGCGTCACTCTATAGTGCGCCGATATGACTGAGCGAGCCAGCGACCTCCTCAGCGAGCTTGCTGACCGGCTGTCGGACAAGGCGTCCGAGAGCGGCCTGATCGCGGCCGAGTCGGTCCGGGCGATCGAGCCGGAGCTGCTCCGGACCCACAAGGACGGCTCGGTCGACGAGCTGGTCAAGACGTCGGTCGCCTTCCTCGAGATCCTTTTCCGCTCGCTGCGCCCCGACTCCAAAGTGCCGTGGAACGAGTACTACACGGTCGCCAGGGAGGCTTCACGGCGCTACGCCGAGAAGGGCGTGCCCCTGGAATCCCTGATGGAGGGCCTCGCTGTGTTTCGCCGGTCGGTCGTCGCCAGGGTGACCGACGAGCTGGGCGCCAGCGAGTACGCCGACGAGGTCCTCCTCCTGGCGCAGAGCCGCCTGGGGGACGTGATCGAGCACCTCAACTCGAGCTTCATCCGCGGCTACCTCGACTACACGGAGACCCGCCATCGGGCCCGGCAGACCGAGCTCCACGGCCTCTACCACATCGCCAGCGCCCTCGGCCGCTCGCTGGACGTCACCGAGATCGCCGAGGTCGGCCTGCGTGAGACGCTGAAGGTGCTCGGCCTTCAGGCCGGCGCCGTCTGGGTCCGCGACGGGGCGCGTCTCAAGCTCGCGAAGACGATCGGCATGCAGCCGGGGGAGGAGGAGGAGTTCTCCGAGTCCGGCCGTTCGGGCCAGGTCAAGGTCGTAGAGGTGTCGTCGGGACCGGCGGAGTCGCGGGTCGACAGGATCGCCGGCGAGTGGAGCGCGATCCGCGCGGAGCTGCGCACCAAGGGCGTTCTGCTCGGCGCGATGACCGTGGCGACCCGGCTGCCCAGGACCTTTGAGTCGAGCGACCTCCAGTTCGTGGCCGCGGTCGCGGACCAGATCGCGGTCGCGCTCGACCGGGCGCGCGAGCACACGCGCGAGGCAAGGACGGACTACCTGACCGGGCTGGCCAACCGGCCCGAATTCGAGCGGGCGATCGATCGCGCTGTCGCTGCTGCACAGCGGCACAAGCGCCGCCTCGCGCTGATGATGCTCGACCTCGACAACCTCAAAGAGATCAACGACACGCAGGGTCACCACGTCGGCGACGAAGCGATTCGCTTGCTGGCGCAGGAGCTGCAGCGAGCGGTGCGAGCGACCGACACGTGCGGGCGGCTTGGAGGCGACGAGTTCGGCGTGGCGATGCCGGACGCCGATGAGCACGACGCCCGAGAAGTTGGCACCCGCGTCCGCCAGTCGCTCGAAGACCTGAACCGCACGAACAAGGTGCCTGTGCCGGTTGCGTTCAGCCTCGGGATCACGGCCTGGAGGCCAGGCATGGACTGGCAGGCGATGTACCAGGTCGCCGACAAGGCGCTTTACGTCGACAAGCGCCGCCGGCAGGCTGGGCGCAAGAAGCTCGGCGAGGCTCACGGCTGACACCAGTCTCAAACGGGCCGCCTTCCGGCAAGATCCTCGACGCCGGCTTCTTCGACCGCGCAACCGTGGCCGTCGCACGCGACCTGCTCGGCAAGGTGCTGGTCCGCGAGGTTGACGGTCGGAAGCTGTGGGGCCGTCTTGTCGAGGTCGAGGCGTACATGGGACCGGACGATTTGGCGTCCCACTCCTCAGGCGGCCGGCGCAGCCCTCGCAACGAGGTCATGTATGGAGCGCCTGGACATGCCTACGTGTATTTCACGTACGGGATGCACCACTGCCTGAACTTCGTCACCCGGCCGGTTGGCGTGCCGCAGGCGGTGCTGATCCGCGCGCTCGAACCTGGTCCCGGGGTGGGGCGATGCGGAGGTCCCGGCCTGATCTGCCGCGCGCTCGACATCGATCGGGGGCTGAACGGCGTCCCGCTGGCTCCGCCCAACCTCTACGTGGTCGACGACGGCGCACCCAAGCGTCGCATCGTCGCTACGCCAAGGATCGGCATCTACAACTCCGGCGACTGGCAGGACCGCCCGCTCCGTTTCTGCTGGGACTCGCCTCACCTGTCGCGGCCGATCCCAAAACGCCCTAGGGCCAGCTAGGCTTCGTCGCTTCCAGGCGATCGAGCTTCTTCCAGTCCTCGCGCACCGGCGCAAAGACGTCCACCACGGTGCAACCGTCGGATCCGACCACCACGTGGTGTGGGACATCGCTCGGAATTGCGTATGTGTCGCCGGGGTGAAGCTCGCGCTTCTCATCCCCGATCCACATCGTCATCGTGCCGGCGATGACGAATCCAAGTTGTTCATTTTCGTGATGGTGCTCGGGCATCGCGATGTTGGGTTCCAAGTCGACCACCGCCATCGTCATGCGCTCGCCTTCGACAGCGCGGGCCGTGATGCCCTCGCGCAGTGCGTGAGGCCGGATGTCTCGCAGCGGCTCGAACGTCTTGACTTTCGCGCTCATTCGATCACGCGGTCGATGATCGTCGCGGTGCCGAGCCCGCCGCCGCAGCACATCGTCTCGAGCCCGTAGCGAAGGTCGCGGCGCTCCAGCTCGTAGAGGAGGCGGTTCATGAGGATCGCGCCTGACGCGCCGAGCGGATGGCCGACGGCGATCGCCCCTCCGTTGACGTTGGTCTTGTCCATGTCGGCTCCGGTCTCCTTCTGCCACGCGAGCACGACCGACGCGAACGCTTCATTGACCTCGAAGAGGTCGATGCTCTTCAGGTCGAGGCCGGCGCGCTTCAGCACCGCGGCGGTACCGGGGATCGGTCCCTCGAGCATCAGGACGGGGTCGGTGCCCACGACTGCCTGAGCCCTGATGCGGGCGCGCGGCTTGAGGCCGAGCTGCTTGGCCTTCTCGAGCGACATGAGCAGCACCGCGGCCGCGCCGTCGGAGATCTGGCTCGAGTTGCCCGCGGTAATCGAGTGCTCCGGGTTGAATGCCGGCTGCAGCGCGGACGTTGCCTCGTAGCTCGCGGTGGGCCGGATTCCCTCGTCTTTGGTGAACAGCTCGTGGTGTCCGTTGCCGTCGAGTGAGACTTCGATCGGGACGAGCTGTGACTTGAAGCGGCCCTCCTCGGTCGCCTCGTGCGCCAGCTGGTGGCTGCGCACGCCGAACTCATCCATCTGCCGGCGCGAGATCCCGTACTTGCGCGCGATCAGCTCGGCCGAGATTCCTTGAGGGACCAGGTCGTAGAGCTCCATGAGCTCGGGCGGAAACGGAGTGCCCGGTGAGACTGCGTTGGAGCCCATCGGCACGCGGCTCATCGCTTCGACGCCACCGGCGATGGTGATGTCGCACACACCGGACTGGATGAGGTTGGCCGCGAAATGAATCGCCTGCTGGCTCGAGCCACACTGCCGATCAACCGTCGTCCCCGGCGTGGTGACTGGAAAGCCCGCGGTCAGCCACGCGCTGCGTGCGATGTTGAGACTCTGCTCGCCGACCTGGGTCACGCAGCCGAACACAACATCCTCGACCTGTTCCGGCGCGACGCCTGATCGCTTGATGATTTCCTGCAGCACGAGCGAGCCGAGGACGACAGGGTGCATGTCCTTGAGCTTTCCGTTTCGCCGTCCGATCGGCGTCCGGACGGCCTCTACGATCACGACTTCGCGCATTTCTCAGGTCTCCTTTGCGTTCACGTTGCGACCCATTCTAGGAGTCGCCATTAATTGGTCATCGGGTGCAGTGTCAAGCCCACAAAGATTTGCCTGGCAGCCCAATTTTTTTCTGAGTTGACTCATTCCATTACCGCCTGATAACTTTCGCGACGCCCCAAGCGGCTGAGTACGGTAAACCTGAGGATACCGAACGTCGAGTAGGTGGAAGGTCCGGGGCAACCCGGGATGGAAACCGAAAAACGCATAGGGGACTTCAGGGTATACAGGAAGGTCGCTTGG
>JBGPYE010000135.1:0-5358 GCA_041493095.1 Candidatus Dormibacteraceae bacterium | reverse complement strand
CATGCACAGCAGTCGAAGCCGTCACGATCAGTGCGCCTTTTTCGCCGAGGGTCAGCACGACTTGCTTAACCCCGTTCCGAATCAACTCGTGGGCGACCTCTTCGGGCTCAAGATTCGCATTCGGACTCCGCCCGGCGAGCACCTTGGCCTCGGTTTCGTTGGGGGTGAGAACATCCACCATCTGCAAGACGGGCGCGGGCAGCGGCCGAACGGGGGCGGGGTTTAGAATCGTGATCGCCCCGCAAGCGCGCCCGCGGGCCAAGGCCGCCTCAGCGGCCGCCACGGGAATTTCAAGTTGGGTAAGCACTACGACCTGGTACTGATCACCAAAGGTGACCTATTCGATCAGGAGAGCAAACTCGCTCGCTCTGGTTTGGCCGGCCTCTTTCTCGGCGTCGAGATCGTCAGCGAGAAGAACGTCGATTCATATCGCCGGATCCTCGAGCGGCGCGGCATCAAGCCGGAGGAGTTCGTGATGGTCGGAAATTCGCTGCGCTCCGACGTTGCGCCGGTGCTCGAGCTGGGTGCGCGTGCGGTGCACATCCCATACCACGTCACCTGGCATCACGAGCATGTACCGGAAGAATCGCTGCCGCGTGAGGGGTGGTACCGGACCGACAGCATCGCCGAGCTGAGCCGGCTGCTGGAAAAGCTCTAGGAAGCGCGCGCGACCCCGCCGCCGGTCATCAGCAACCCCAGCCGCTCCTCGGGTGCGTCCCCCGGTTCGATGCTCACGATCTTGCCTTCGTAGATCACCGCGATCCGGTCTGACAGGGAGCGGATCTCGTCGAGCTCGGCCGAGACGAGGAGGACAGCGGTGCCTTCGTCGCGTTCGGCCACGAGCCGGCGGTGGATGAACTCGATCGCTCCGATGTCGACGCCTCGCGTCGGCTGGGCGGCGAGCAGCACGCGTGGCCGGCTGGCCATCTCGCGCGCGACGATGATCTTCTGCTGGTTGCCTCCGGACAGGTTGCGCGCGGCGGTCTCGATGCTCGGGGTCCGGATGTCGAACTCCTTGACCAGCCGCCGGGCCCATTCCTTGATCGCGATGAGCTTCAGCACCAGCTCGCGCCAGGCGAACTTTGGGGTGCGCTGGCGGCCCAGGATCAGGTTGTCGGCCACCGAATAGTTCAGCACCAGGCCGGTCCCTCGCCGGTCCTCCGGGATGAACGCGATGCCCGCGTCGCGCTCCGTCCGTGCATCGAAGGCGGTGACGTCCTTGTCGGCGAGCAGGACCCGACCGCCCGTGGCTCGACGCGTCCCGGCCAGCACCTCGACCAGCTCGCTCTGCCCGTTGCCCTCCACGCCGGCGATGCCGAGGATCTCACCCTGTCGCAGCTCGAACGAGACTCCTTTCAAGGCGGGGACGCCGCGGTCAGAGCTTGCGGTCAGGTTCTCCACCTTGAAGGTGACGGGCCCGGGCTGGGCCGGCTTCTTGTCCACGCGCAGGAGGACCTCGCGGCCGACCATCATCGTGGCGATCTCCTGCTCGGTCGTGTCCTTGGTGACCAGGTGGCCGACCACCTTGCCCCGCCTCATCACCGTGATGCGGTCTGAGATCTCGAGCACCTCGCGCAGCTTGTGGCTGATGAAGATGATCGTCTTGCCCGTCTTGACCAGGTCGCGCAGGACGCCGAACAGCTCCTTGCTCTCCTGCGGCGTGAGCACGCCGGTCGGCTCGTCGAGGATGAGGATGTTCGCTCCGCGGTACAGGACCTTCACGATCTCCGCCCTCTGCTGGAGGCCGACCGGCAGGTCCGCCATCATGGCGTCAGGATCCAGCGCAAGACCGTACTCGCGCGTCAGCTTGGCGATCTCCTGCCGGGTCTTGGCGCGGTCGAAGAAGCCAGGTCCGGTTACTGGCTCGCGGCCGAGCATCACGTTCTCGCCGACGGTGAAAACCGGGATGAGCATGAAGTGCTGGTGCACCATGCCGATGCCCTGCGAGATCGCATCGCGCGGGCCGCCGATGTGGGCAGTCCTGCCGTCGATCAGGATCTCGCCCGAGTCGGCGTGCACCAATCCGTAGAGGATGTTCATGAGCGTCGACTTGCCGGCGCCGTTCTCCCCCACAAGCGCGTGGATCTCGCCCGCCCGGACAGCGAAATCGACCTTGTCGTTCGCGAGCACGCCGGGGAATTGCTTCGTGATGGCGCGCATCTCGACCGCGTTGCCGGAGGATGTCGTCGTGCTCATTCGCTTCCCGGCACGTAAGGAATGCCGTCGGCGGCAGGGGGGCTGCTGCGCCCAACGATGCCGGCCAGCACGATGAGCACCAGGACGTAAGGCAGCATGCTCAGCAAGTACGGAGAGACGTGGATGATCGAGTTGTTGGCGTAGATCGCCTCGCCCAGGCCGAAGATCAGGCACGCGAGGGCCGCGCCAAACGGCGTCCACTTGCCGAAGATCATGGCCGCCAGCGCGATGTACCCACGACCGTCGGTCATGTTCGGGACGAACGTGTTCGAAACGCCGATCGCCAGGAACGCGCCGGCGAGGCCGGAGAGTAGACCGCTCGTGATCACGGCGCCGTATCGGATTGCGTAAACGTTGATGCCGGCCGTGTCCGCGGCTTGAGGGTGCTCGCCGACGGCCCGGATCCGGAGACCGAGACGTGTCCTGAAAAGGACGATGTGGACCAGCACCAGGAGCACAAGGGCCAGGTAAACAATCACGTTTTGCTGGAAGAAGACGTGGCCGAAGAACGGGATCTGGTCGAGCACAGGAATGTTGAAATTGGGCAACAGCTCAGAAGGGCTGAGGTGACCGACGTCCTGAATTCCGTAGATCCGGTTGACAAGGAAGACGGTCAGGCCGGCGGCGAAGATGTTAATGGCGATCCCACTTACGATCTGGTCGGCTCGATATCGAATCGACACGACGGCATGAATCAACGCCATCAAGCCGCCCGCGGCCATGGCCACCAGCGTGGCCAGCCACGGATTGTGCCAGGCGAGGGCCGCGACGACTCCGAAAAAGGCGCCGGTGAGCATCATCCCTTCCATCGCAATGTTCACAACGCCGCTCCGTTCGGAGATGACGCCCCCCAGCGCGGGAAGCAGCAGCAGGACGGCGGCCGCCAGCGCCTGGCCCCACAGGGACGAGGTCAGCAGCAGGTTCAGGATCTCAGAAACGAAACTCACGTGCCCCGGGTGCCATCCTCAGGAGGTGGTGCCGCCGCCTCGGTCATCAGGGCCGCCGCCGGGCTGTCGGGTGGTCTGGCGGCTGGCGTTCGCCGCAGTCCGGGGACGCGGAGTTTGATAGTGCTCAGGAAGTTGGCTGCGATGCTGAACAGGATCAGTGCCTGGAGCACGCCGACCAGGCTGCTGGAGATGCCGGCATCAGCCTGCATGACCGCGCCGCCCGCGTGCAAGGCGCCGAACAAGATGGATGCGAGCACGATCCCCAAGGCGCTGCCCAGGCCGAGCAACGCCACCGCGATGGCGTCAAAGCCCGTTGTGTCGGTGAAGTACTTGTCGGTGAGGTTGTGGTCGACGCCGGTGATCTGGATTGCTCCGGCGAGGCCGCTGAAGGCGCCCGCAATGAGCATGGTCACGATGATCGTGCGTCGCACGCTGACGCCCGCATAGCGGGCGGCACGCTGGCTCTGGCCCACGGCACGGATCTCATAACCGAGCGTCGTTCGCCACAAAAGGAAAGCAAACGCGATCACAGCGGCGATGGCGATCAGCAATCCGGTATGGACACGGTAGACGCTCGCGGGGAGCCCGAAGATGATCAACGAGTTGTCTGCGGGCAGCAGGGTCGCAAGCCAGGCGCCGTGTCCGATCGGCGAAGATTTTGAGAATCCGCCCGGCAGTTGCAGCGGTCCACCGACGATGAGGTACCGCATCAGCCACTGCGCGACGTAATTGAGCATGATCGTGGTCACCACCTCGTGGGCGCCGACGGTCGCTTTGAGCACGCCGGCGATGCCGGCCCAGAATGCTCCGGCGAGCATGCCGCCGATCAGCGCCATCGGCACGGCGATCGGTGACGGCAGGTCTCCGAAATGAATCCCAATGAAGGTGGAGGCGATCGCGCCCGCAATCAGCTGGCCCTCTGCGCCGATATTGAACAGCCCCGCTCGAAACGGCAGCGCTACCGCGACGCCGGCAGTGATGAGCGGGATCAGGAAGACGATGGTGTTGGAGACCTGAAGGGCCGGGGTCTCCCCGCCGCTGCAGAGAGCTCCGAGTCCCCCGCAGAGAAGGCCCTGGTACGCGGAGAACGGATTGGCGCCGGTGGCGGCGACGATGATGCCTCCGACGACGAAAGCGAAGATGACCGACCCAAGTGGGACCGCCAGGCCGCGCCCGAGATTGCGCAGGGCCGGGAGGCGGAGGCGGGCAGCGCTGCCCGCCCCCGTTGCGTTGGCTATGCCGGAATGTCCGCGGGCGGGGTCATAGAGCCGGACCTGATCGCCGCCTGGACCCTGTCCAGCTCGGCCTGTATATCCGGCGTAATGGTCAGGTTATCAAGCGCGTAACCGGCGCCGTCGTTGGCAATGCTGAACGTCAGGGCGCCGCTCTGGAAGTTCTTGTTGACCACGTTCTTGATCGCTGTGTAGCTCGCGACGTCGACTTTCTTCAGGGCGCTCGCGATCACCGAAGGGTCAGAGTCCTTCTGGTCCGCGTCGACGCCGATGCTGTACACGCCGGCCTGGCCGGCTGCCTGCAGCACGCCGAGCCCGCAGCCGCCCGCGACCTGGAACAGGATGTCGGCCTTGGCAGCGATCTGGCCCTGCGCGACACCCTTGCACTTGGCGGGGTCGGTGAAGTCGTTCGAATAACCGACGAGGACCTTGATCGACGGGTCCTCCATCATCGCGGCCCACTTGAAGCCGGCGATGTAGTGATTGACCGGTGGGATGCTGATCCCGCCGACCGCCCCGATCACATGCTGGTTCTTCTTCGCCTTGCCTGTCTTTTCCAGCATCCCCGCGAGCACGCCAACCATCGCGCCAGCGTCCTGCTCCTTGAAGAACAGCGACTGCACGTTGCTGTGCTTCAGGTCGACGCCCTTGGAGTCGGTGCCCGCGCCGTCGATGATCGAGAAATGGATGTTCGGGAACTGTCCCGAAACGGTGCCGACCGCCTCCTGCATCAAGAAGCCGACTCCGATTACGAGGTCATAGCCCTTGGAGGCGAAGTTGGTCAGGTTCGGCACGTAGTCGTCACCGGTTTTCGACTCGGTAACGTCGCCCTTGACCTTGAAGTCGGTGATTGCCTTCTGGAGCCCCAGGTAGGCGAGGTGGTTGAAGCTCTTGTCGTTGAGCCCGCCGGTGTCGGTCACCAGGCCGATCTTGAGTTGGGCGGCAGCCGGGGTGGTCGAACCCCCGCAGGCTACCAGCAGCAT
>JBGPYE010000001.1:0-19087 GCA_041493095.1 Candidatus Dormibacteraceae bacterium | reverse complement strand
TCCAGGCACATCAGAGCCAGGATCATTCCGTCGGTGACGGCCGCTGCCTGTTCGAAGGTCATGGCGGCCGGCTTGTGCGCGATCGGGGCGCTCTCCTCCAGGCAGATGAACTCCGCGTGCGCCCCCGTCCTGAACGCTGGAGTCGAGCCGAAGATGTGGTCGCCGACCGCGAACCGGGTGACTGCCGCCCCGACTGTTTCAACCTCTCCCGCCACCTCGGTGCCGAGGATCCGCTGCTTCGGTCGGAGAAGGCCGAAGAAGAGCCGGACGATTAACGGCTTCCCTGCACGAAGCCCGATGTCGGTGCGCGTGACCGTCGTGGCGTGGATCTTGATGAGCACCTCGTCCTCTTTGGGCACCGGGCGCTCGACATCTTCGAGGCGCAGGACCTCGGGAGGCCCGTAGCGGTCGTACACAACGGCCTTCATGACATGCCCTTGGCGCCGTTTACAGTCAGCACGACGTTTCCGGTCTTCTGCTCCGTCTCCACGTACCTGGTCGCCTCGATCACGTCCTCCAACGGGTAGCGCCGATCGATGACCGGCCGGAACTTCCCGGCCTCGATGAGCTCCTTGAGGAAGAGGACGTCCTTCTTCGGCTGTCGAGGTGGGATCTGGAAGACCACCCTCTTCGCCCCCTTGCGCGAGGGCCACAGAGCCCACATCAGGTTTGCAGGCCCATCAGTCGGCAGGTAGATGCCGCCTGGCTCCAGCGAGCCGCGGCACCGCCTGAAAGACAGCTTGCCGACCGCGTCGAATATGACGTTGTAGGTTTGGCCGTTCTTGGTGAAGTCATCCTGCGTGTAGTCGATCACCCTGTCCGCGCCGAGCGACCTAACGAGCTCGAGGTTCTTCGTGCTGCACACCGCGGTGATGTCAGCGCCGAAATACCTGGCCAGCTGCACGCCCGCGGTGCCGATGGCTCCGGACGCGCCGTAGATGAGGATTGTCCGCCCCTTCCGGAGATCTGCCTGTTTCAGACACATGAGTGCGTTCAGCGCTCCGTCGCAGATTGGCGCAGCCTCCTCGAAGCTCATACCGGCCGGCATGCGCGCGATTCGAGCGCTCTCGCGCATGCACATGAACTCTGCGTGTGCACCGAACGTGAGCCCACTAAGGCCGAAGACACGGTCACCGACCGCGAACTCGCTGACTGCCGCGCCCACTGCTTCGACCTCTCCGGCAAACTCGCGGCCGAGGATCCGCTGCCTCGGCCGGCGAAGGCCCGAGACCAAGCGGCTGACGAGCGTGGCAGCCAGGCCGCTGCGTCGGTTGGCGTCACGAGTGTGGGCGTCCGACCGGTTGACCGTCGTGGCGCGCACCTTGATGAGGACCTCGTCCTCTTTGGGCACAGGGCGCTCCACCTCTTCGAGTCGCAGGACTTCCGGCGGCCCATACGTGTCGTAGACAACAGCTTTCATGAATCTGCCTTCCTTCTCTCGTTTGGCTGCCGAATCGGTCCGCCAAGCTTCCACATCCGTCCCGCTCGAAATAGCTCCGCGGGCTTGCCGCCGCTTGATCCGGGGCGAGCTCGGCGTCCGGTGGGGATGACCCAGCCGCTCTCCGCGACGACCGTTCTTCGGAAGTTCGCGCCGTCGAGGTGTACGCCCCAGATTCCCTCGTACACAGCCCTCAGCTCGGCCATGGTGAAGGTGGGTCCGACGAACGCCGTCGCCATGCCCGTGTGGTCAAGGTCGACACGTGCGCGATCGACCGCGTCGCGCAGGATCTGCGCATGGTCGAACGCAAGCTCGACCTTCCCGTTCAACGCGTCCGACACGGGAATCAAAGCGGCGGCCGCAGCGTCTGAGCCCGCCACGACCGCGCCCACATCGCGAAGCACCGCGAGGTAGGCGACTGTCACGACGTTCATCCGAGGGTCGCGGCCAGGATCACCGTAGGCGCCGAATTGGGTCAGCAAGCTCGCGCTGTCGACCCCGGTCTCCTCGCCAAGCTCTCGCTTCGCGGCCTCGTCCAGGGTCTCGGTGGGACGTTTGAAGCCACCCGGGATCGCCCACATCCCCTCAAAGGGCGCCACCCCCCGACGCACGAGCAGCACATGAGGCCGGCCGTCGGACATAGTGAGGATCACGATGTCCACAGTCACCGCGAACGCGGGGAACTGTGAGGGGTCGTAGTTGGCCGGCATTCCCTCACGTTTGGTTTTGGTCGTCACGACTCTTACCCTAGCACAAGTTATGGTCGTCGCGACCAAAACCCCGTCGGTCAGGGTGTATGGCCCGGCAGCCAGTCTCAAAAGTGACTAAATTGCATGGGGCCGATGAGTTTGGAGCCGTCGGTCAGTCTGAAGATTTGAATGACCCACGCAAACCCATGGGAGGAGTGAGGCGATGAGCAAGGTTCGGGTACTCGTCGGGACGAAGAAAGGTGCGTTCTTATTGAGCTCGGACGCGAGCAGGAAGAGCTGGAAAGTCGACGGCCCGCACTTTGCGGGCTGGGAGGTCTACCACCTCAAGGGCTCGCCGGCAGATCCCGACCGCCTTTACGCGTCCCAATCCAGCGGTTGGTTCGGCCAGGTGCTGCAGCGCTCGAACGATGGCGGCAGGAGCTGGGAAGCCGGCGGCAACGAGTTCAAGTACGAGGGCACGCCTGGCACGCACGTCTGGTACGACGGATCGCCGCACCCCTGGGAGTTCAAGCGTGTCTGGCACCTGGAGCCCTCGCTCAAAGACCCCGACACGGTTTATGCGGGCGTCGAGGACGCCGCCTTCTTCAAGTCGACCGATGGCGCCAAGACATGGAATGAGCTGCCCGGTCTCCGCACCCATGAATCAGCAGGCGGCTGGGCGCCTGGCGCCGGCGGGCTTTGCCTGCACACCGTCGTCATCGACCCGACCAGCACGGACACGATGTTCATCGCCATCTCGGCCGCCGGGGTCTTCCGGACCGACGACGGAGGCAAGTCGTGGCGGCCCGCAAACCGCGGGCTGAAGTCCAACACCATCCCTAACCAGGAGGCGGAGGTCGGCCATTGCGTCCACCGCATCGCCATGCACCCCTCTCGGCCGAAAACGCTGTTCATGCAAAAGCACTGGGATGTGATGCGAACTGACGACGGCGCAGAGTCGTGGACGGAGATCAGCGGTAACCTGCCGACCGACTTCGGCTTTGTGATCGACGTGCACGCGCACGAACCGAACACCGTCTACGTGATACCGATCACCAGCGACTCCCATCACTTTGTGCCCGACGGCAAGCTGCGCGTCTACCGCAGCCGGTCCGGTGGAAATGAGTGGGAAGCTCTAACCAAAGGTCTCCCGCAGAAGGACTGCTACGTCAACGTCCTGAGGGATGCCATGGCGATCGACTCACTTGATTCGTGCGGAGTGTATTTCGGCACCAGCGGAGGGCAGGTTTACGCCTCGGCCGACGCGGGCGACACCTGGGCGCCCATCGTTCGGGACCTGCCACCCGTGCTCTCGGTCGAAGTTCAGACGCTGAAGTGATCCGCGTCACCCTCCCGGCGAATCTTCAAACGCTGGCCGGCGTCGGCCGCGTGGTCGAGCTGGAGGTGTCGGGTCCGGTGACCCAGCGATCAGTCCTCGACCTGCTCGAAGACAGATACCCAGCGCTACGCGGCACGATTCGAGACATGAGCACGAAGAAACGCCGGCCGATGGTGAGGTTCTTCGCCTGCGAGGAGGACTGGTCGGATGCCTCGCCGGACGATCCCCTGCCCGACGAGGTGGTGGCCGGCAAGGAGCCCTTTTTGATCATCGGCGCGATCGCCGGAGGCTGAGCCCAGCCCTACCACACGGGCTGGGCGCCCCGCTCCCGGCGGGCTGCCTAGACTCCAGGTCCATGGAGCCCGCCGCCCGAGTCACCGCACCTCGTCCTCCGATCGCCCAGCTAAGGCCCAAAGTCCTCGAGGCCCACGGCGATAGCCGTATCGATCCGTACTACTGGCTGCGCGAGAAGGACAACCCTGAGGTCCTCGCGTACCTGAAGGCCGAGAACTCATACGCCGACGCCGTCATGCGGCCGGCGGCCGCTCTCGAGGAGAAGCTCTACCGCGAGATCCTCGGCCGCGTCCAGGAAACGGACACCTCGGCGCCGACGCTGTTCAAGGGCTGGTGGACCTACACGCGGACCGTCGAGGGCCTCGACTACGAGATTTACTGCCGCCGGCGCGGCTCGATGGAAGCGCCCGAGGAGGTCTTGCTCGACGGCAACGAGCTGGCCAAGGGTCACGAGTACTTCGACCTCGGGTTCGTCGAGCGCAGCCCGGACGAGAAGGTCCTTGCCTACGCCGTCGATCTCGACGGCTCGGAACATCACGAGCTGCGCTTCCGCGACCTCGCCACCGGCAAAGACCTGGACGATGTCGTGCGCGGGGTCTACTACGGCTCGGCGTGGGCCGCCGACAGCACGACGTACTTCTACTCCAGGCCGGATCACGCCATGCGTCCCTACCAGGTCTGGCGCCACGTCCTGGGCACTCGGCAGGAACAGGACGTGCTGGTGATGCATGAGGACGACGAGCATTTCGAGCTCAGCGTCGAGCTGACCAAGAGCGAGCGCTACGTCATCCTGACCAGCTCGAGCCAGGTGACCAGCGAGTGCCGCTTCCTGCGCAGCGAAGATCCCGGCGCGCAACCTCGCCTGGTCGAGGCGAGGCGGCACGGCGTCGAGTACTCGGTCGACGACCAGGAAGATCGTTTGTTGATCGTGACCAACGACGGCGCGCGCAACTTCAGGTTGATGGCAGCGCCAATTGCCAAGCCGGGCCGCGACTCATGGAAGGAGGTGGTGCCCGAGCGAGCCGGTGTGCGGCTCAACTTCATCGACGTCCACCTCAACCATGTCGTGCTGGGCCGGCGCTCGGATGGTCTGCAGAGCCTTGAGGTGCTGGACTCCAAGACAGGCGAGCTTCACGTGGTCGAGCAGCCCGACGCTGCGTACACGGCCTACCCCGGCTCCGACCCGAACTACGACGCCAAAGTGATGCGCTTCTTCTACACGT
This sequence comes from Candidatus Dormibacteraceae bacterium, assembly GCA_041493095.1. Lineage (GTDB taxonomy): Bacteria > Chloroflexota > Dormibacteria > Dormibacterales > Dormibacteraceae > Palsa-870. The sequence continues at coordinate 14,104 of JBGPYE010000001.1, read as the reverse complement.
CGCTGACTGCCCCTTTCTCGGCCGTCGACTACGACATGAGCACGCGACAGCGGACGCTGGTCAAGGAGCAGCCGGTGCGCGGCGGTTACGACCGCACCGAGTACGTCACCGAGCGCCTTTGGGCTGTCGCGGGTGACGGAGTCCGCGTGCCGATGTCGATCGTCTACCGGCGGGGTCTGAAGTTGGACGGGTCGAACCCCACGCTCCTCAATGGATACGGCGCCTACGAGCTCTCGAGCGACCCGATGTTCGATCCGGTTCGCTTGAGCATGCTCGACCGCGGCTTCGTCTTCGCCATCGCGCACGTGCGGGGAGGAGGGGAGCTGGGCCGGGAGTGGTACGAGGACGGCAAGTTCCTCCACAAGACCAACACCTTCGGGGATTTCGTCGCATGCGCCGAGCGCCTGGTCGAGCTCGGCTACACGAGCCCGCGCCACCTCGCGATCAGGGGTCGGAGCGCCGGCGGCCTGCTCATAGGCGCCGTGTTGAACATGCGTCCTGACCTCTTCGGTTGCGCCGTGGCCCAGGTCCCGTTTGTCGACGCGCTGACGACGATGCTCGACGACAAGCTGCCCCTCACGGTCAACGAGTTCGAGGAGTGGGGGAACCCGGCGGAGCTCGAGTTCTACGAGTACATGAAGGCGTACTCGCCCTACGACAACGTGCATGCGGCCGAATACCCGGCGCTGCTCGTGACCGGCGGCCTGAACGACCCTCGTGTCTCCTACTGGGAGCCGGCGAAATGGGTCGCGAAGCTGCGCACCACGAATACAGGTGAACAGCCGGTGCTGCTCAAAACGGAGATGGGCTCGGGCCACTCGGGCCCTTCAGGGCGATACGAATCTTGGCGCGAGGAGGCTTTCATCAGCGCTTTTGTGATGGAGCAGCTCGCGCCTTGACTTCGAGAACTTTGAGCTTTAGGCTAGGTCAGTTCGTACACCCACCCGGGTGTGTCCAGGTTCGATAAGGAGTGCGCTACTAATGGGCGGCACATTGAAGGAGTTCTTCGTCCCCGAGGGCGAAGCCTGCTCTCTGACCGCACATGGAGCCCGTTCCTGGTAAGCATCTAAGCAGCAAACAAGTACCGAGAGGGACCGTGCGGTTGTTGGGCACCGCACGGTCCTTTTTTGTTTTCCAGCAAAAACACCAGGAGAAGTGATGTCGACCACAGCGATAGAGATCCACGGAATCCGTAAATCGTTTCGGCGCCGCGAGCGCGAAACCGGCGCGCCCTGGTGGCGGCGCGAATGGAAAGACAAGGTGGCCCTGCACGAGCTCGACCTAACAGTCCAGGCGGGTGGAGTGACCGGCATCCTCGGACCAAACGGAAGTGGCAAGTCGACGCTCATCCGGATCCTCGGCACCCTGCTCACGCCCGACTCAGGCACGGCGATGGTCTTCGGCTGGGACGTGGTCGCCCAGCCGCTGTCGGTGCGTCGTCACGTGAACCGAGTCTCCGTCGAGGCCGCCTTCTTCAAGGAACTGAGCCCGTGGGAGAACATGCTCTACGCCGCCCGCCTTTATGGCGGCGGGGCCGCCGGCACGCGCGAGCGAGTGCTCGAGATCCTCGAGAAGCTCGGGCTGCCGCTCGACACCATCGACCAGCCGATGAAGCAGCTTTCTCGCGGGCAGCAGCAGAAAGTCGCCATCGCGCGCAGCTTCCTCACCGCCCCGTCCCTGCTGTTGATGGACGAACCGACGACCGGTCTCGACCCGCGCTCGAAGAAAGAGGTCCAGGCCTTGCTGCACATGCTCCGCACTGAGCGCGAGGTGACGGTGCTGCTCTGCACACATGACATGGACGAGGCGGCCGAGCTGTGCGACCGGGTGCTGATGATGGACCGCGGACGGGTGCTCGCCGACGGCAGCCCGGACGAGCTTTGCCGCTTGCATGCGGACGGCAAGGCGAACCCGACGCTCGAGGACGTCTTCATGCACCTGACCGGCAAGAGCTTTGCCGTCGCCGAGGAAAAGGAAACGGAGGCGCCATGAGCAGCATCGGGGTAAGGCATACCGAGCTCAACGCGCTCTTCGGCTTTGCGGAGCGGCAGCTCCACGTCGTCAAGCGCTACTGGCTGTGGGAGGTGGTCTGGCTCTTCTACAGCCTGGTCAGCGTGCTCTCGATCGGCTTCCTGGCCTCGGGCCTGGGCTCGCTCGGCGCCACCAACGGCGCCTTCGACCTGCGCAAAGCGCAGCTCTACCTGCTCATCGGCGCTTTGCTATGGGGCTACCTCTCGCTTGTGTTCATGGAGGCGGCATACGCCATCGCGTGGGAGAGGTGGGAGGGCACCATCGAGTACACGTTCATGGCGCCTGTCAGGCGCGTCACCCACTTGATGGGCATCTGCCTGTTTGCCATCGGCTACGGCCTTGCGCGCACGTTCATCGTGCTGATCGCCGCTGCGTTCATGTTCAACCTCGACTTCTCCCACGCCGACATCCCGGGCGCCCTTGCAGTCCTGGCCGCCTCGACGGTGCCGCTGATCGGCCTGAGCATCCTGACCTCGGTCCTGCCGCTCCTCTCGCCACAGAAGGGCGAGCAGATGTCAATCGCGCTGCAGGGCTTCCTGCTGCTCGTCTCGGGCGTCTACTACCCGCTGAGCGTGCTGCCCGTGCCGATGCAGATCGCCGGCGCGGCCAGCCCCCTCACCTATGCGCTCGAGGGGATGCGCCGCAGCCTCCTCGATGGGGCTCGCGTCCCGGACCAGCTGCCGACGATCGGCATCCTGCTGGCCATGGGCGTCGTGATGATCCCGCTCAGCATCTGGATCTTCAGCTGGGCCGAAAACCGGGCTAAAAGGCTGGGTCTTCTAAAGCGGAGCGGGTAAAGAAAACCATCTAAAACGCCTTTTGGCCCCACGCCGGCGATCCAAACTAATGTTCGAGACTATCAAGTTTCGACGCACCACCTTGGGTCGCAAAAACGACCAGACACAACATGTTGTGGTCGAGCCCTAAAGGTCACTCGAAGGCCTCTCTACATCTTGTGGTAAAGGTATTGACAGGCTGAGCGTGCGTGGTTAGGGTTTGCGGCGAATCGCGGTGATCAGTGGGGAGAAGTGGTGAGTCAAAACAACGCAGCAGCATACGTCGCACCCTACGTCCAAGTACAGCACGCCATACACCTCCTCTATGCCACTTCTCCCCGCAGCCGCGATGGACACCAGGTGCCGGCCAACCACCGCTTCGACAAGGACGGCAATCGCCTACCGCTGGAGCTCCACGGCTGCGGCTGCAGCCTGTGCGCCAGACGCCAGCGCGCCAGCCTTCATTTCTGGGCTCGCGAGGCCAGATGAGTGTTCACCGGAGCGCACAGGGTGAGGGTGGACGACAAGGGCAGGCTGGCCATCCCGGCCGCCTTCCGCAAGCAGCTCCCGGAGGGAAGCTTCGTCTCGGTCAGCCAGGACCAGGTCCTGGCGATCTACCCGCCGGAACTGTGGACCGCCCTGGCACAGGAGCTTCGCAGCCCTCTGCCTGGACCGGACCAGCGAGCACTCGCTCGAACGCTCTACCCGATGTCGGATCCCTTCGAGCCGGATGGACAGGGCCGGATCAGCCTGCAGCCGGAACAGCGCCGGTTGGCGGGGATCGAGTCCCCGTCGACGGTGGTCGTGATCGGGACGGGATCTCGGGTGGAAATCTGGCCCGAGGGCCGATGGGACAGCTACAACGCCGACGCGCAAGGTCGCTTCACAGAATTCGCTGACAGGGTGATCTCAGCGCACTGAGTCCGCACCAACCCGCACTTTTACAAGAGGTAATAGAGCTGCTCCAGCCCCGGGTGGGGGCGGTCGCGATCGACTGCACACTCGGGCAGGCGGGCCATGCCCGCCAGATTCTTGAAAGAATCACACCCGGCGGCCGGCTGCTCGGGATCGACCGCGATCCCGTCGCCGTCAGGCAGGCACGGGCGGCGCTGGCCTCGTATGGGCCGGCCGCGGTTGTGGCGCAGGGTCGCTTTTCCGAGCTTGGCTCGATCTGCGCCGAAAACGGCTTTCTAACGGCCGACCTGGTCCTCTTCGACTTCGGTCTTTCCAGCAATCAGATCGACGACCCGGAGCGCGGCTTCAGCTTTCAGCGCGAAGGCCCGCTCGACATGCGGATGGATCCAGGCTCAGGTCTTGCAGCGTCGAAGATCGTCAACGAGTCCGACGCGCGCGAGATCGAGCGCATCCTTCGGGAGTACGGCGAAGAGCGATGGGCTCGCCGGATCGCACACTTCATCGTTGCGCGGCGCCCCCTGCGCACGACCAGCGACCTGGCTCAGGCCGTCGAGGCCGCCATTCCAAGAGCGGCATGGCCCCGCGACATCAACGTATCGACCCGGACGTTTCAGGGTCTCCGCATAGCGGTCAACGACGAGCTAGGCGAGATCGAAGCAGGATTGCGAGCAGCTCTTACGACACTTAAACCCGGTGGTCGTATGGCGACGATCAGCTTCCACTCCCTGGAAGACCGTTTGGTCAAGTCATTCTTCAACGTCGAGTCAAAAGACTGCATCTGCCCACCCCAGCAGCCAGTCTGCACCTGCGGCCACCGGGCAACCCTCCGCATCATCACCCGCCGACCCGTGCGGCCATCCGAAGAAGAGGTCGCGGCCAACCCGCGAGCGCGGTCAGCCCGCCTGCGGGTGGCAGAAAAGATCTGACTCCACAAGTCCTGGTGGCCGGCCAACCCCTCCGGCCACCAGGCGCCATTCCCAGAAATAAATGAGGCACACGTTTTGATATCGACCCGAATATTGGCTCGACGCCGCCTGAGCACAGCAGGCGCGCCGCATGCCCCCGCCCCTCGGCGGAGGCGGCGCACGCGCGGCTTTGTGCAGGTGGCGAGCGCAACTGCAGTCGAAAGGCTGCGGCTGAACTCGTTCGGCCATGCTTACCTCGGGCTCGGCGCCGTCCTCATCGCGGTCCTCTTCTACCTCGGGCTTGCGGCGCAGATCACGCAGGCGTCTTACGACATCACGCGCCTCCAGGACCAGCAGCGCCAGCTGATCGCTGAGCAGGATCAGCTGCGCTACCAGGAGGTCACGCTCCACGCCCCGGCGCAGGTGCAGCAGCAGGCCGCGCAGAGCGGCATGCAGCGAGTGGTGCCTTCGGGCTATGTCACCGGCCAGCCGGTGGCGATCGATCTGACCGCGCCGGTCGGCCCGTCAGCCGGCGACAGCACCCCGCTGTGGGAACGTGCGGTGGCGGCTGTGGTCAACACTCTGGGCGGCACGCGCGACGTGCTGGCGGCGACCCGTTAGTGTCCCGCCCCCGAAGTTCCTTGGATCTTCGCGGCCTAGATGGGCGGGCGCCGTCTCACCCCAGGGAATCTGACGATTCCGTGAGGCCCCAAGAGGGCGCTGAAGCCGGCGTCAAGGGGCCCGGCGCCGCGTCGCTGCCCCCACGCGACCACGGCGCGGGGACCCCAAAGGTGTGCGCTCCTCCTTGCGCCACCCTTTCCTTGGCTCCGCCCGTCGAGACCGCGAATATCCGGCGGACCTCGGGGTCGGGACACTAAGTGTCGGCCGGGGTCCGAGGCAGGGCCCCGCGCGTTGAGCGTGTCGGTTCCACACGCCTGCGCATCCTCGCGATGGTGCTCGCGGCTTTGGTCCTGGCCGGGATGGTGTGGTCGCGCCTCGCGTACTGGCAGATCGCGCAGCACGGGAAGCTGGCCTCGCAAGCGCAGGCGCAGTACCGCGAGGTCGTCCAGCTGCCCGCGGTCCGCGGTGCGATCTTCGACCGCCACCTGACGCAGCTGGTCGTCAACACGACGGTCTACTCGGCCTTCGTCTCGCCCGACCAGGTTCCGAAATCAGAGCGCGATCGCGTCACGAACGGGCTCGTCACGGTCCTCGCCGCGGACAAGGCCAAGCTGACCGCGACCCTCGCGTCCGGCGCCAAGTTCGCGTACGTTGCCCGCCGGCTGCCGAAGGACAAGGCCGACCAGCTGAGGGCACTCAAGCTCCCCGGCGTGGGTCTCGAGGAGGAGACACAGCGCTCCTATCTGCCCGGCATCACCTCCGGCACGACGCTCGCCTCCAACCTTCTCGGTTTTGTCAACTACGACGGCGACGGCCAGTACGGGCTCGAGGCCAAATATCAGAGTGCGCTGGCGGGGACGCCTGGATACATCTCGAGCTACCGCGACCTTGCCAACCGCGAGATCGTGCTTGGTTCGCACACGCACCAGGACCCGGTCAACGGCTCCGACCTCGTCCTCTCGCTCGACGCCAACATCCAGTACGCGTCCGAGCAGGCGCTGGCCGACGGAGTGAAGAAGTACCACGCCGAGAGCGGCAGCGTGCTGATCATGGACCCCACCACCGGGGGCATCGTCGCGTGGGCCGACTACCCGAGCTACAACGCCAACGACTTCACGCACACGGACACGGCGCTGTTCAAAGACAACGTCGCGAGCTATGTCTACGAGCCCGGGTCGGTGATGAAGGTCGTCACGCTCGCGGGAGCCATCAACTCAGGCGCGATCGCTCCGAACACCGTGATCAACGATCCCGGATTCTTGAACGTCGGTGGCTACCGCATCTCCGACTGGGACCACCGCAATCACGGCAACGTGACCTACACGTATGTCCTCGAGCATTCATTGAACGTCGGTGCGATGAAGGCGATGCAGGCGGAGGGGCACGACGCCTTCTACAGCTACCTGCAGGGATTCGGCCTGACCAAGGCGAGTGGCATTGACGTCGGAGGCGAGACCTGCCTGCTGCCGGCGGCGGCCGACAAGCTGGCCGACTCGCAGTACGCGACTGCCGCTTTCGGCCAGGGCATCGACGTCAACATGGTTCAGATGCTTGCGGCGGTTAACGTGATCGCCAATGGCGGGAAGTACGCGCCGCCTCATGTGATGGAGCGAGTCGGCAACAAAGTCAACCCGCTCCTCATGCAGCCGCAGCGCCAGGTGATCACGCCAGACACCGCCGCGAAGATGACCGCGATGATGCAATCGGTGGTGCAAAACGGCTCGGGCTGGACCTCGCGGGTCAAGGGCTTCGAGCTCGACCAGGCCGGCAAGACCGGCACGTCGCAGATCCCCGTCAACGGCCAGTACACGCAGGACGTCTGGGCTTCGTTTGTCGGCTTCCTGCCTGCGCAGCACCCCAAATTCACGATGCTGGTCGTCGTCCGCAAGCCCCACGTCGACGGAAGCGACCGCGACTGGACCCTGAACGACGGCTACTTCACCGCGGCCCCGATCTGGCAGAAGATCGCCCAGGCCATGGTCGTCGACTGGCACATAACACCGGACCCTCGATAACAGTTCTCATATACGTATGAAGCTGTCGCTCCTCGAGATTCTCGAGGCGACCGGGGGCGGCGAGGTCGGCGGCACCCAGGTCGGCAATGCCTATTCGACTTTTCACACAGACTCGCGCGAGGTGGTGCAGGGCGGGGTGTTCTTCGCATTGCGCGGCGCCGAGATGGACGGTCACCGTTTCGTCGACGACGCCATCAGGCGAGGCGCGGCCGCGGTCGTGGTCGACCGGCGCAGAGAGATCCCCCACGGCATCGCCGAGGTGCTGGTCCCGGACACGTGGGCCGCCATGTACTCGCTCGCCTCGTGGAGCCTGGCGCGGGTGAATCCACTGGTCGTCGCGGTGACGGGCAGCAACGGAAAAACTTCGACCAAGGAGATGATCGCCGCAATCCTCGGCATCCGTTTCGACGTCGCGCGAAGCGTCGGCAACCTGAACACCGAGACCGGTGTGCCGATGACCATGCTCCGCCTCGAGCCGCACCATACCGCGCTGGTCCTCGAGATGGGCTTGCAGCATCCCGGCGACATCGCCCGGCTGGTCGCGCTCGCGCGGCCCTCGATCGGCGTGATCACCAACATCGGCATCGTGCACATGGAGTACTTCAAATCTCGCGAGGAGCTCGCAAGGTCGAAGGGGGAGATGGTCGCCGGGCTTTCGGACCAGGGCACCGCCGTCCTGAACGCGGACGACCAGTTCTATCCGCTGCTCGTGTCCATGACCTCAGCCCGGGTGACCAGCTTCGGTGCGGCCGCGGGCGATTACAGGCCCGAGGGATATCGCGCGCTCACCGGTGGGGGTTCGCAGTTTTCGGTGCGTGCCGTCGACGTCAAGCTGCGGCTGGAAGGCCGGCACCAGGCGCTGAACGCCGTCGCGGCCCTCGCCGCCGGAGTGGCCGCCGGCGTGCCGCTCGAAGACGGCGCTCAGGCGCTGGAGCAAGTCACGATCGAGCATCGCCTCGAGGAGCGGCCCACGGCGGGTGGCTACTCGATCGTCGACGACGCGTACAACGCGAGCCCCGAATCCATGCTCGCCGCGTTCGAAGCGCTTGCCGAGAGCCCGCGTCGCGGACGCCTGCTCGCGGTGCTCGGCCAGATGGCTGAGCTCGGCGCGCTTTCCGAAGAGTCGCACCGGCGGGTCGGCAGCCGCGCCGCCGAGGTTTTCGACGCCGTGTGCGTCCTCGACGGCGAGCGCGCGCGGGTGCTGGCCGAATCCGCCGGCGCCGAGCTCGTGGCCAGCCGGCCGGCGGCGCGGGATTGGGTGCGCCGGAACGCGCGCGAGGGCGACCGGGTCCTGATCAAGGGATCGCACTCCACGCATCTGGATGAGGTGGTTCGGGAGCTGACCGAAGTTTGATTTTCGACCTTGCGACTTTCGCGATCACGTTCGTGATCGCCCTCGTCCTCTATCCATTCGTGATCCGGTGGCTGCGGCGATTGAAGGCCGGGCAGGTGATCCAGGACGAGCTGCCCGACAGCCATCAGAAAAAGGCGGGCACTCCCACCGGCGGGGGTGTGCTCTTTGTCGCGATCGCGATAGTGGCTGGCGTCTCCGCGTCCTTCGCGGGTCATGCGGGCGCGCTACCCGGTATCGCCGGTCTCGCCGTTGGCGGTGTGATCGGTTTTGTGGACGATCGCAGCAAGCTCGTCGTTGGCACGCGCGGCATGCCAGCTCGGCTCAAGTTCCCCATCCAGGTTGTTTTGGCCCTTCCCGTCGCAAGCCTGACCCTCCAGTCCGGCGGCATGCATCAGCTATTGCTTCCATCGTCCTACTTCATCCTGTTCCCGCTCGCCGTGCTGGCGATTGTCGCCACCGCCAATGCGGTCAACCTCACCGACGGCATAGACGGTTTGGCCGGCGGCCTGTCGGTGATCGCTGTCGGGGCCCTGGTGCTTCTGTTTCCACATGCCCAGGCTGGAGAGAAGGCTGTCGGGATCAGCCTTTGCGGCGCGCTGGTGGCCTTTCTCATCTTCAACCGCTACCCCGCGCGCGTCTTCATGGGGGACACGGGTGCGCTCGCGATCGGCTACGCGCTCGCGGCGATGGCCATCCAGCAGGGAGTCATGCTGCTGCTGCCGCTGATCGGATTGGTGTTTGTACTCGAGACCCTCTCTGTCATCATTCAGGTCGCCTACTTCAAGGCCAGCAGCGGTCGACGCGTTTTCAAGATGACCCCGATCCACTACACGTTCCACCACCACGGTTGGACTGAGAACCGCATCGCGCTCACCTTTTGGGCCGCGGGGCTCGTCTCGGCGCTCGCCGCTGCTGGGGTGGTTCGGCTGGCCACGTGACGGCGGTCGTCGTGGGTGCAGCCCGCAGCGGGATCGCGCTCGCCATCCATCTGATTGCCGCAGGCGAGTCGGTGCGCGTCGTCGACCGCAAGCCCGCCGCCGAGCTGCAAGACGAGATTGCCCAGATGCCTGGCCGCGTCGACCTCCGACTTGGCGACGAAAGAGGCGCGCTCGATGGAGTGGACATCGTTTACGCGAGCCCGGGTGTGCCTTGGGATTCACCGCTGCTGAACGAGGCACGAGCGCGCGGTATCGCGATCTCGAGCGAGATCGACCTCTTCCTAAAGCTCAACAAGGGCACGGTCGTGGGCATCACCGGCACCAACGGCAAGACCACGACGACCGCACTCACCGGCGTCGTGCTCGCCGCAGGCAAGCGGCCGGTGGTCGTCGGCGGCAACATCGGCGACACGGTGCTCGACCGGCTCGACGAGATCACACCCGAGCACTGGGTTGTGCTCGAGCTGTCCAGCTTCCAGCTCGAGTCCGTCGAGCGGCCGCGCCTTCACGCCGGCGTCATCCTCAACATCACGCCCGACCACCTCGACCGTCATAGGACCTTCGAGCGATATGTCGACCTCAAGGCGCGTGCGATTGAGTTCGCCGGCCCGGACGACTTCGCGGTCCTCAACGGCCGCGACGAGGTGACCCGCGCGCTCGCCACGCGCACGCGCGCCGAGGTCGTTTGGTTCGACCAGCATCAGCCGCTCCCGCCAATGCCGCTGCCCGGCCGGCACAACATGGAGAACGCGCTCGCGGCGGCCGCGGTCGGACGGATCGCCGGCCTCTCGGACGAGACGATCAACGCGGCGATCCGCTCCTTCAAGGGCGTCGAGCACAGGCTCGAGCTCGTCGGCGAGTGGGCGGGCGTGCGCTGGTTCAACGACTCCAAGGCCACCAACCCGGACGCCGGGCGTGTGGCGCTGAACGCGTTCCCTGGCGCGCCGGTGGTGCTCATCGCGGGCGGCTACGGCAGCGGCTTCGAGCTCAAGGATTGGGTCGCCGACGTGCTCGCTCACACAGAGGCGGTCGTCTTGATCGGCGCCTCGGCCGATCTGCTTCATGAAGCGCTGCGCGATCATCCGAAGGTCGTCCGCGCATCGACGCTCGAAGAAGCGGTGAGCATGGCTGGGGCCCTGACGCGTCTGGGTGGCGTGGTGCTGCTCAGCCCGGCCTACAAGAGCTTCGACATGTTCAAGGACTACGAGGATCGGGGCAACCAGTTCAAAGCCCTGGTCCACAAGCAGTTCGCCGCATGAGCACCGCCGCAAGGGAAAGACGCCAACCGGACAGGCTGCTGCTTTTCACAACCTTCCTGCTGTGCGGCGGCGGCCTGGTGATGGTGACGAGCGCAAGCGTGGCGTTCGCTTACACGCAGCACCAGTCGGCCTTCTATTACGCAGAACGCCAGGCCGCCTGGATGCTGATCGGCTTCGTCGCCCTGTTCGTGCTCAGCCGGATCGACTATCACCGGCTCCGTCCACTCGCGCCGGCGGGTGCGGTGGTCGCGGCGCTGCTGATGATTCTCGTTCTGGTCCCGCACCTCGGCGTGACCGTGAACGGTGCGCGCCGGTGGTTCGACGCAGGGCCGCTCGGCACGTTTCAGCCTTCTGAGCTCGGCAAGCTTGCGTTCGCTGTTTTCATCGCGCACTGGGTGGACAAGAACTCGGCGCAGATGGGCAATTTCCAGAAGGCTTTCGTGCCCTTCGCCGCGATGCTCGCGGGCGTCTTGGTCCTGTTGATGCTGGAGCGCGACCTGGGGACTTCGATCGTCGTGGTCGGCATCTTCGTCAGCACCTATTGGGCCGGCGGGGGTCGCATCCGGCACATGGTCCTGCTAGTCGCGGCGCTCGGCCTGGCGTTCGTCGCGCTCTCCGTCTTCGAGAGCTACCGCCTGGCCCGGCTGACCGCGTTTGTGAACCCGTGGGCGGATCCGCTCGGCGCAGGATTCCAGGCGACGCAGTCCCTCTACGGCCTCGCGTCTGGTGGTTTCTTCGGAGTCGGCATCGGCCACTCGATTGAGAAGTACGGCTGGCTGCCCGAGGCGCATACCGACTTCATCTTTGCCATCGTCGGTGAGGAAACTGGCCTGCTCGGCACCACGCTTGTCATGCTCGGGTTTCTCTTCTTCGGGCTGCGCGGCTACAGGGCGGCGCTGCGGGCGCCGGATCGTTTCGGCGTGGGGCTCGCGGCATCGATCACGACGTGGATCTGCTTTGAAGCGTTGTTGAACATGGCGACTGTCACCAACACCCTGCCCATCACGGGCGTCCCGCTTCCGTTCTTCAGCTACGGAGGAACGGCGGTGGCGACCACGCTTGCGGCGGTGGGTGTCCTTCTCAGCATCGCCCGCAGTGGCACAGGATCTGCACTAGGAAAATCAGATGAGGTTATTGATCGCTGGCGGCGGAACCGGCGGGCACCTGTATCCGGCGCTCGCAGTCGCGCGAGCTCATAGGGAAGAGGAGCCGGACGGTGCCGTGCTCTTGGTCGGCCGCAAAGGCGGGCCGGAGGAACGTTTGGTGCCCGCCGAAGGCTTCGAGCTGGCGACGGTCAAGATCCGCGGCCTCGACCGAGATGCGGTGTGGAAGAATGTCGCCCTTCCCGCGCTCATCCCTCTGGCGGTCCGTGCCGGCCTGCGCATCGTCGATCGTTTCAAGCCCGACGTCGTGCTCGGCATGGGCGGCTACGTGATGGCGCCTGCGGTCGCGGCGGCTCGCCTGCGCGGGATCCCTTACGTCCTGCATGAGAAGGACGTGAGACCCGGGCTGGCGACGCGGATCTTCGCCGCCAGGGCCGCGGCGATCTGCACGACCCTTCCAGGCACCGAGCGGCGGCTTCCCGGTCGCCGGGTCGAGCTCACCGGCGTCCCTCTTCGGGAAGGCTTTGCCCAGCGCACCCCCGACGTTCCGCCGCAGCGGCTCCTGGTGACCGGGGGGAGCCAGGGCGCCCGGAACCTGAACCAGGCGGTGTGGTCCGCGCTTGACCACCTCTGCAGCCGTTTCGAAGAGGTCGTTCACGTTGCCGGCGCGCAGGGGGCTGACGGGGTGGCGCAGCATGCCCGCCCCCACTACAGGGGAATGGCGTTCACTGATGAGATGGCAGACCTGATGTCGCGCGCCGACTTGATCGTCAGCCGCGCCGGCGTCGGCACCATAGCCGAGGCCACCGCCGTCGGCCTTCCGATGATCCTCGTCCCGGGCACGTTCGGGGGCGGCCACCAGGAGGAGAACGCCGCCGCGATGGTCGAAGCCGGCGCCGCCGTGCGCCTAGGCGACGCTGAGCTCACGGGCGCCAGCCTCCTGGCGACGATTGCGGCGCTGGATGACGAGCGGCTGCGCGCGATGGCCAAGGCTTCGGCGGCCGCGGGGCGGCGCGACGCGGCAATACGCGTGCTCGCGATCCTGCACGAGGTCGCGCGAAAATGAGAGTCCACTTGATGGGCGCAGGCGGCGCAGGAGTCTCAGCGTTGGCCCGCGTTTTTCTCGCCCACGGCGATGAGGTCAGCGGCTGCGACCTGAAAGAGTCGGAAACCACCCGGGAGCTCGAGGACGCAGGCGTGCGCATCCTCATCGGCCACGACCCAGAGCACGTCCTGTTCCAGGACTTGCTCGTCTACAGCGGCGCGATCAAGAGCTCGCCCGAGCTGGATGCCGCGAGAGCGATGGGATTGAAGGTGCTCAGCCGCGCCGAGATGCTGGCTGAGCTCATCAACTCCTCGGACTCGATCGCAATCGCCGGGACCGCCGGAAAAACCACGGTCACGGGCATGGTCGGCCACATCCTCGTCACCGCCGGTTACGACCCGACTGTGCTGGTCGGCGACGGGTCGAGCGCGCGGGCGGGCAAGTCGAGCTGGCTGGTCGCGGAGACCGACGAGTCGGACGGGACGCTCACGCTTCACCATCCGCGTCGCGCGATCATTACCAACATCGAGCTCGACCACCCTGACCACTTCCGGGACGTGAGCGCGGTCCGCGACCTTTTCGAATGGTTCGTCCTCAACCTGCCGGACGACGGCCTCGCCGTCGTGTGCGCGGATGACGACCTGGCGCGGGAGCTCAAGCCGAAGGCGAGGCGGGTCACGTACGGCTTCCGCCACGACGCGACCTATCGCACCGAGCCGGTGCGTCCCTTTCCCATCCTCCACGATGGAAAGGAGCTGGGCAGGATCAACCTGCGGCAGCCGGGCCGGCACAACATCCAGAACGCTACGGGCGCCGCCGCGATGGCGCTCGAGATCGGAGTCCCGTTTGCCGATGTCGCGGCCGGGCTGGCATCGTTCCCGGGCGTGCACCGCCGTCTGGAGTTTCTCGGCGCTTTCCAGGGCGCGGCGGTTTACGACGATTACGCCCATCACCCGACGAAGGTCCGGGCGACGATCGACGCGGCGAGGGAGCTACGCCACCGGCGGCTCATCGTCGTTTTCCAGCCTCACCGCTACTCGCGCCTCTCGGCGCTGATGCACGATTTCGCGCGCGCGTTCAGCGGGGCCGACAAAGTCCTCGTGCTGGATGTCTACAGCGCCGGCGAGCAAAACACGTCAGGG
>JBGPYE010000031.1:0-9621 GCA_041493095.1 Candidatus Dormibacteraceae bacterium | reverse complement strand
TGCTGGGCGAGGCGCTGCGCGACCGGCTGCACCAGCCACATCGCCTCCACCTTTATCCCTGGACGGCGGAGGTGATCCGTGTCGCCGAAGCGACCGGCGCTTATGGCGCCGCCATCTGCGGAGCGGGCCCGAGCGTTTTCGCGTTTTGCCCCCCTTCGCAAGCAGCGCGAATCGCGAAGGCGATGGAGTCGTCGTTTCCTCGGCACGGGAGTGCGCTCGTCACGCGCATCACTGACAAGGGCATGTTCCGGACGCTGTGATCATCGTCCAGAAATACGGCGGTACCTCGGTGGGCACCGCCGCTCGCATCCGGCGGGTCAGCCGCCGCATCGCCGCGACCGTGAAGCAAGGACACAAGGTCGTTGCGGTCGTGTCAGCGATGGGTCACACCACGGACCGGCTGATCGCGCTCGCGCAAAGCGTCAATCCCGATCCGCCAGCGCGCGAGCTGGACATGCTCGTCGCCAACGGCGAGACGATCACCGCGCCTCTCGTCGCGATGTGCCTGCAGGGCATGGGCGTGCCGGCGGTTTCGCTGTCGGGCTTGCAAGCAGGTGTCCGCACCAGCGCGCACCACTCGAAGGCCCGGATCCACGACATCAAGCCCGATCGCATCCTTGAGGCGCTCGGTGAGGGCAAGGTCGTGGTTGTTGCCGGCTTCCAGGGAGTGACCGAGGACCTCGAGGTCACCACGTTGGGCCGGGGCGGGTCGGACACGACGGCGGTGGCGCTGGCCGCAGCGTTGAATGCCGAATCGTGCGAGATCTACACCGACGTGGACGGAATCTTCACCGCCGATCCGCGCGTCGTGAAGTCTGCCCGCAAGCTCAGCCACATCGAGTACAGCGAGATGCTCGAGCTCGCCGCGGTGGGTGCCCGCGTCATGCATCCGCGAGCGGTTGAGATCGGTGAGCTCTACGGCGTGCCGATACACGTCCGGTCGAGCTTCCACGATGGCGTCGGTACGATGATCGTCGCTCAAGTACCGATGGAAGACAGGCAGCGTGTCAGAGGGATCGCGGAGGAGTCGAACGTCGCGAAGATCACAGTGGTCGGCGTGCCTGACCGGCCGGGCATTGCCGCCGCCATCTTCGAGCCCCTGGGCGCGGCGGGAATCTCCGTCGACGTGATCGTGCAGAACATCGGCCGCTCGCGTCACACAGACCTCACCTTCTCGGTCGCCGAAACCGACCTCAAGGCGGCAGAGAAGATCGTCAAGGCGGCAGCCAAGGCGATCGGCGCCAAGAAAGTGCTGTCGGCGGCTGGGATCGCCAAGCTCTCGATCGTCGGCACCGGCATGCTCGGCATGCCGGGCATCGCGGGCCGCATGTTCAGGGCGCTCGCCGACGCGGGGATCAACATCGAGATGATCAGCACGTCCGAGATCCGCATCACCTGTCTTGTCGAACGCGCGCAGGTGACCAGGGGCGTGCGCGTCCTGCACAAAGCCTTCGACCTGGATCGAGACTAGTTGCCGGTCAACGTCGCGATAGTCGGCCCGGCGGGGGCGGGCAAGACCACGCTCTTCAACGCTCTTACCGCGGGACGTGGCGCGGACGGCGTCGGGATGGTGGACGTGCCCGACGAACGTTTGACGCGTTTGGCCGAAGCGGTCAAGCCGGTCAAGACGACGGCGGCGCAGGTCCGGGTCGAGGACACGCCTCCCGGCAGCCGTGCCCAGCGCGTTGCCTTTGCCCGCCAGGCTGACGTCCTGGTCAAGGTCGCCCGCTGCTTCGGTCCTGAGCCTGACCCCGCCGCCGAGCTGGAGGAGTTTGCACTGGACCTAGTGCTCGCCGACCTGGCGTCGGTCGAGAAACGGCTCGACATGGTGGCGAAGGAGGCACGCGCCGGAAAGAAGGACGCCCAGGCCGAGCACGACGTCTTGACCACGGCTAAGAATCACCTCGACGCGGGCCAGCAGCTGCGCACGCTGCAGCTGGAGCCGGATCAGCGCGCGCTTTTGCTCGGCATCTTCCCGGTGACGCTCAAGCCGGCGGTCTACGTCGCGAACGCCGCGGACGAGCTGCTGCCGGGGGGTGGAGATCCGGCCGCCAAGGTCGCAAAGCTGGCTGCGGCCGAGGGCGCTCCCGTGATCATCCTGTCGGCCCGGCTGGAGTCGGAGCTCGGCGAGCTCGATCAGCCGGACGAACAGGCCGAGATGCGGGCCGGGTACGGCATCGACGAGTCCGGGCTCGGCCGCATCGCCCGCGCAGTGTGGGAGGCGGGTGGGCTGATCACGTATTTCACGGCGGGCGAGCCCGAGGTGCGCGCATGGCCGTGCGAGCGGGATGCCCCCGCACCGATCGCGGCGAGCAAGATCCACACCGATTTCGAAAAGCACTTCATACGCGCCGAGGTGACTTCAGTCGATGAGCTGGTCGCGGCTGGATCGATGGACGCTCTACGCGCGGCTGGAAAGCTGCGAATCGAAGGACGCGAGTACCGCGTGAAGGACGGCGACGTGGTGTTCTTTCGGGTCGGCCGCTAGTACCGGCCCAGGAAGAATTGTTGGTAAAGCTGGTTCCCCAGGAACGCCAGGAGCGCCAGCAGGACGATCAGCAGCACGTACTTCATTGATACATCTAACGACACCTGCGCTTCGTGACTTGCGGAGAGCACCCGGACCTGCCTCAAAATCTGCCCATGTCCGTGAGGTTCAGCGCAGCTCACTTCTGGGTGCGGGTGGAGGGCTCTGAGGCGGTCCTCGGCCTGAGTGACTATCTCCAGGACCAGATGGGGGAGATCATCAAGCTAGATCTGCCAGACCTCGGCGACGTGCTGCGTGTGGGCCGGCGGATGGGCCACCTCGAATCGGAGGAGGCTTCTTCGCCGCTAGAAGCGCCGCTCAGCGGCGAGGTGGTCGAGGTGAACGCTGAGGCGATCGAAAACCCCGATCTGGTCAACAGCGATCCCTACGCCTCAGGCTGGCTGCTGCGCATCCGTTTGGAGAATCCCGAGGAGCTGGAGGACCTCATCAGCGAGGAGGAATACGCGGACCTGACGACCGAGGTCTGACATTCGGTTAAGACTCTTGACAACAACTACATTCGGGGTTATAACTGCGTGCGGGACACAACATGTCGTAGCCCACGTCTCAGTCGGTTGAGTCCCACGGCCCAACGGCAGGCAGGCGGATCACACCCCGAGTTGCACCCCACGTCTTAGAACTAGCTCCCCCATCCGCCTGCCTGTTCATCAACGTCGCGGCCTAGACGCCCGGGTGGCCTCCGGCCACTGAAGCCGGCGTCGCCTCCTGCGCGCGCTCGGTCGCGCACGACGAGTGCGCTCCCTCACGTGCTCGTCGGCTCCTTGGCTCCGGCCGTCAAGGCCGCGACTTGCGCGAAGCCTGGAGGGCGTTCCGCCCACCTCAATTTCGGTGAGCCGTAGACTTCCCTTTGTATGAGCCGGAAGGGGAAGAAAAGAGGCAAAGGGAAGTTTCGGCCGCCGGTTCGGCCGGCCGGCCCGCTGACGCCCACTGGAGTCGCCGCATCGGGGGTTGCGCAGCCGGGTTCCGCTCGGGGCGTGTCCCAGGCGAGGGTCGGCGGCGACCAGGCCCTGGTCCGTGCGGTGGAGATGTCGCTCGGCGCCCGCAACCAGGTCACCAAGGTTCGCGGCGGGCGCTACATCGTCGAGTCGGCCGATCCGTCGATCCCGCTCGACAGGGTCCCTTATTTCACCAAGGACCTCGTGCGCCTGGCAGTCGTCGGTGTAGCCATGCTGGTCTTGCTGGCCGCCGGATCGATCGCGGTGCCTCTGATCGTCAAATAGCCCTTAACCGATAGACGAGGTTGGGTCCAAAAACATAGAGTTCGCTCCGTCATGTCAGTCAGAACCAGCGACTCTGGACTTGCGGCGCTCAAACAATTGCTCAGGCGGCGCAAGCTGAGCGGGGTCGATCACCAGCATCCCGTCAACGTCATGCATCACGACGAGGCGACGTTCGGCGAGATGCTCGCCGACAAGATTGCCTCCGGCATCGGATCGTGGACCTTCCTCATGGTGCAGACGACTGCGGTCATCGCCTGGCTGGTGCTCAACATCTACGGGTTCGTGCATCGGTGGGACCCGTTCCCATTCATCCTCCTGAACCTTCTGTTCAGCGTCCAGGCCGCCTATACCGGGCCGGTGCTGCTGCTGGCCGGCAACCGCCAGGCCCAGAAGGACCGACTCACCCTCGAGCATGCGGCCTATGAGGCGGACAAGGCGGACGACCAGAACGTTCAGATCCTGAAGGCGATCGAAAAGAACACTGAGGTCACGCTGCAAGTCCTTCGACACGTGGAGTCGTTGGTCGAGGACCACATTGCCGAAGCGAGGGGAACCAAGGCCTGACCTTCGGGGGCAACTCGCCCACACGTACACTCACCGCGTGCGAGTGATCCTGTTCACCGGCAAGGGTGGCGTGGGCAAGACCTCTGTCGCCGCCGCAACCGCGGTCCAGTGCGCCAAGGCCGGCTATCGAACCATCGTCATGAGCACCGACCCCGCACACTCCCTGGGCGACTCGCTCGACGTCGAGCTTGGTCCCGATCTCACGCCGATCTCCGACAACCTCTGGGCGCACGAGGTGTCCTCTCTGCACGAGATGCAGCGACACTGGGTGAAGCTGCACGAGTACGCCGCCGAGGTGTTCGCCACGCAGGGCCTGGACGAGGTTGTCGCAGAAGAGGTGGCGAACCCGCCGGGCATGGACGAGGTCGCGTCACTGATGTGGATCAAGCACTACGCTCAGCGAGCCGAGCACGACGTGCTCATCGTCGACTGCGCGCCTACGGGTGAGACGCTGCAGCTCCTCACCTTCCCCGAAGCGGCCAAGTGGTGGCTCGACAAGATCTATCCGTGGTCGCGCCGAGCGATGCGTCTGGCGCGCCCCGTGCTGCAGCCGATGATGGGAATCCCACTTCCATCCGATGAGATCTACGCGTCGCTGAAGGACCTGCTCCTGGACCTCGGTGGGATGCGCAAGGTTCTCACGGACTCGTCCGTGACGACGGTGCGCATCGTCCTCAACCTGGAGAAGATGGTGATCAAAGAGGCCAAGCGCGCCTACACCTATCTCAGCCTGTTCGGCTATACAACTGACGCTGTGATCGTCAACCGGCTGCTACCAGGCGAGCTGCATGATGAGCTGTTCCAGAAGTGGCAGCGCATACACGAGCGCTACCGGGTTGAGGTCGAGCAATCGTTTACGGGCATCCCGATCTTCAACGTCCCGCTGTTCGATCGTGAGGTGATCGGCGAGAAGATGCTGCTGCGGATGGCTCGCGAGACGTACGGCGATCAGGACCCATCCCAGCATTTCGCGACCTCCAGCCCTCAGCGCATCGACAAGGACGGCGCCGATTACGTGCTGACGCTGAAGGTGCCATTCGCCGACCGCTCGGCGGTCGACCTCAACCGGCACAACGGCGAGCTGTACGTGACCGTAGGCAACTACCGGCGGGAGATCTCGCTCCCACGCGTTCTGGCGCAGCGGGATACCAGTGGCGCAACCATCCGCGACGGCGAGCTTCGCGTCCGCTTCGCGCGGCGCGAACAGAAAGCGACGGTGGACGGAAAGAAGACATGAGCCGCGACGGGGAACACGTCATCGAGCTCATCAACGAGCTCGGGTCGCGGATCGGCCACCTACTCTCGGACATGGTTCCCCCGCGGGCCCAGGTGCACTTGCTGAACGCGCAGCGCGAGCTGATCACAGCGCTCATGCTCATCTACGAGCACAGGGTCACGTCGCCGCCCGGTAGACCTGCGCGCAGCGCTGCTGCGGGCCGTGGCTCCCACGGAGGGCCTGCTCGGCGGCGGCCGTCAAAGCGCGCCGGCAAAATCCCGATCGAGTGAATAATTTCGTAGGTTTTGTTCTGGCGGCGATGCTTCTGGTGCCCGCCCTCCTCATCGCCATCCCGGTGCACGAGATGGGTCACGCGGTGGCGGCCTACATCCTGGGCGACCGCTCGGTGCGCTATTTCGGGTACCTGACGCCCAACCCAAGGCGTTTTCTCGACCCGCTCGGCGTGATCGCGGTCTTCGTAGCCCTCGTCGGCTGGGGCCGCCGTGTCCCGGTTCAGCCAAACCGCATCAGCACGACCGGCCAGCGCGTCATCCACGAGCTTGGCGGGCCGGCCGCCAACCTGGTGGTTGCCGTTGTTCTGGGCTTCCTGTGGCGGCTGCTGACGGCGGCCGGCTTGGGTTCGTCGTTCGCGCTGTCACCGAGCCTCCTCGGCGCGGCCCTCTACGCAATCGTCTTTCTGAACCTTTCGATCTTCGCCTTCCAGCTGCTGCCCATTCCGGGCCTGGACGGCTGGGCGGTGATCGAGGCAATCTTTCGCAACCGGAATCCGCGCTTTTTCTTCCAGGTCAACTCACGTCGGCAGCAGATCTGGGTCGGCTGCATCGTGGTGGTCTTTCTCTTCCAGATTTTTCAAGGCGCGAGCCTCCTGAATGTCGTCATGACCCCGCTCTATCTGCCCGCGAGCCTAATCTCATTAGGCGGATGCGACGGTTACGCGATTCCCGGGTTCATCGGACTTCGTCCCTGCCCCCTATAGGCGGGCTGGTGAACGAGCCCGCCTACGCGGACCTCGTCAAGGAGTTCGGGCATGCGCGGGTGGTGGAAGTGCTGCGTGAGCAGGTCGAAGCCGAGCGACAAGGCAATGAGGCAGACGGCGACGAGCGGGTTGAGCGCGTCGGCGCCAGCCTGCGCGCCGCGGTCGCACCGCGCCTGCGCCGTGTCATCAACGCCAGCGGCGTGATCCTTCATACCAACCTCGGCCGTGCGCCTCTGTCTCGGGCCGCGGTTGACGCCCTGGCCGTGGCGGCCGGCTACAGCAACCTGGAGCTCGACCTGGAGACAGGCCGTCGCGGCGAGAGGGCCGCGCTTGTGTCCGGGCTGCTGACGCAGCTCTTCGGAGCCGAGGCGGCCTTCGTCGTCAACAACAACGCCGCCGCAATCCTGCTCGCGCTGACGGCGTTGTGCAAGGGCAAGGAGGTCATCGTTTCCCGAGGCCAGCAGGTCGAGATCGGCGGATCGTTTCGTATGCCGGACGTGATGCGGCTCTCGGGGGCGCGGATGGTCGAGGTGGGCACCACTAACCGCACCCGAAAGGACGACTACGAGCAGGCGATCACTTCGCGGACGGCCGCGCTGCTGCGCGTGCACACCTCCAACTTCCGGGTTGTAGGGTTCACGGAGACCGCGTCACCGGACGAGATGGCGGCCGTCGCCCATGCTCACGAGCTGCTGCTCATCGACGACCTGGGCAGTGGGGCGGCGGAGCCGATCGCCGGAGAGCCGACGGTGGCCGAATCCCTGCAGCACGCGGACGTTCTGACCTTCTCCGGCGACAAGCTGTTCGGCGGCCCGCAGGCGGGCATCATCCTCGGCCGCAGCGATGCCGTTGGGAAAATGTCGCGTCATCCTCTGGCTCGGGCTGTCCGCGTCGACAAGCTGACCCTCGCCGCGCTCGAGGCGACTCTGCGGCAGCGCCTGACCGGGCGGCTTGAAGAGATCCCTGTCGAGCGGATGATCCGCGCCTCAGTTGACGACGTCCGCCGCCGCTCGGCGATGTGGTCGGTCAAGCTCGAAGAGCGTGGCGTGCCCACGAGCCTTGTCCCCGGCGACTCCGCGGTCGGCGGAGGCTCGCTGCCGGGGCACGCCCTGCCCACGATGCTGATCGCTCTACGCGGGCCCGCTTCTCGGCTGGCCGCCGCCTTGCGTTCGGGCGAGCCGCCTGTGATCGCCCGCATAGAGAAGGACGCGTGCTGCATCGATCCGCGCACCGTGTTGAAGGGAGAGGACGAGACGCTGATCGATGCCGTGGAGGTCGCTTACAGGAAAGTCGCGCGGTGAGCTTTGTCATCGGCACGGCGGGCCACATCGACCACGGCAAATCGACGCTGGTCACCGCCCTGACCGGGATCGATCCAGACCGCCTGGCCGAGGAGAAGCGGCGCGGCATGACCATCGACCTCGGCTTCGCGCACCTGCTACTCCCAGGCGGCCGGGAGGTGGGGATCGTCGACGTGCCCGGGCATGCGCGATTCATCCGCAACATGCTGGCCGGCACGCATGGTCTCGACGCGGTGATGCTGGTCATCGCGGCCGACGAAGGCGTCATGCCCCAGACGCGGGAGCATCTCGAGATCATCGACCTGCTTGACGTCCGCCGCGGCGTGGTCGTCCTGTCGAAGGTGGACCTGGTCGACGCAGCCTGGCTTGCGCTCGTCCGGGCCGAGGTGGTCGAGGTGCTGAAGGGTTCGTCGCTCGAGGGCGCGCCGATCGTTCCGGTCTCCGCCGTGAGCGGTGAGGGCAAAGCAAATCTCCTGGTGGAGCTGGACCGAATGCTCGCGTCTGCGGAGTCGCGGCCGAACCTCGGACGTCCGCGGCTTCCCATCGATCGGGTCTTCACCATGAGCGGGTTCGGCACCGTGGTGACTGGCACATTGGTGGATGGACCCTTGAACGTCGGTGAGGAGCTCGAGGTGGTCCCCGGCGGGCGCGCCGTCCGAGTGCGCGGGCTGCAGCAGCACAATCAAAAGGTGGAGGCTGCGGCGCCCGGCGGCCGGGTGGCCGTCAACCTGACCGGCGGGGAAAAGCACGAGCTGCATCGGGGCGACGTGCTCGCGCGCCCGAAGACGCTCGCTGCGACTCGCCGCGTCGACGCCAGCGTGAGAGTGCTTTCTTCTGCGCTGCAGCCCCTGCGGCATGGCGCTGAGCTACTGCTGCACACGGGCACCGTCGAGGTGTCCTGCCGCGTGATCCTCCTCGATTCACCCGAACAGATCGATGCCGGCGGTCATGGGTGGGTGCAGCTCTACCTCGACCGTCCGATTGCAGCGGCCGAAAACGATCGTTTCATCCTTCGAGTCCCAAGCCCCGCGACGACGATCGCGGGCGGAACCCTGGTCGATATCCATCCGCGCAAGCATTCGCGGCACGACGGACTGGCACGGGCATCGCTCGAGCGGCGCGCCAGCGGTGACGTCTTGCAGGAAGAGCTGCGCAAGTATCCCCGCGGAGTCACCGTGGGAGCGTTGTTGAAGGCGACCATGGCGCCCGAAGCTGATGTCGCAGCACTGGACGCGAGGCGGATCGGCGATTGGCTCTACGACACTGCGGCGTGGCGCGCGATCGCGGACCGTGCGACACATGAGCTCGAGGCATTCCATGGGTCACACCCCCTTCGGCCCGGGATGGCGCGCGAAGAGCTGCGCAGCCGGTTGGGCGTGCCACCCGCCTCGTTCTCATCGGCCGTCCAGGGCCTTCTGCAGGACGGGCGCATCGAGGAGCGAGATGGTGTGCTCGCGGCACCTGCTCACCGAGTGGAGCTGCATAAGACCGATGCGACGGCGACTGCGCTGGTGGAGCTGCTTCGAAGGCGGCCGTTCGCACCACCGTCACTTGCCGAGGCTGCCCAGCAGACTGGCGCAAGTCCAGAGGTCGTGCGCGCGCTGGCGCAGAGGGGTGAGATCGTGCGGGTCGGCGATGACATCGCTTTCACGAAGGAGTCCTATGAGGCCGCGGTGGCCCTGGTGCGGGAGATCATCTCGACCGGCGGCTCGATCACGGTCGCGCAGCTGCGCGATCGCATGGGGGCGAGCCGGCGGCCGGTGCTCGCGCTGCTC
>JBGPYE010000062.1:0-7558 GCA_041493095.1 Candidatus Dormibacteraceae bacterium | reverse complement strand
GATTCAAGCGAGCGTAGCCCAGCGATAATCCATCGCGGTGTCCACCAATCCTGAAGCGAGTCCCCGCTCTCACGGAAGCTTTTCGGAGCGCGTGGCCGTCGTCGTGGGAGGAGGCAGCGGGATCGGGCGCGCCGTCGCGAAGGGCCTCGCCCGTCAGGGCGCCAACATCGTGGTCGCCGACTTCGACGAGCCACGGATGGAGCGGACCGTTGAAGAGGTGCTCCGGCTCGGCACGGCCGAGGCGGCGATCGCTCTAGCCACCGATGTGCGGAGCGACGCGTCGGTGCGCTCGCTGGCCCGCGACGCAGTGAAGTCCATGGGTCGGGTTGACGTGGTGATCAATGCGGCGGGCGTGCTGCTCCAGGGCAAGGTGGAGAAGATCTCCGGCGACGACTGGACCTGGATGTTGGAGACGAATCTCGTCGGCGCGGTGCGCACGTCGACAGCATTCATTCCGCACATGACGGCGCGAGGCTCCGGGCATATTGTGAACGTGGTGTCGTACGGCGGGTTGCTGCCCAGCGACCCGACCACGATGCCCTACGACACCAGCCATGCCGCGCTCGCCGTCTTCACGGAGAGATTGGCCCACGAGCTCAAGGCGACCGGGGTCACGGTCTCGATCTTCTGTCCGGGTGCGAAAGGCCCGCGTATCGGGCAGAACACGAGGTCTCGCGGGATTGGACGCCTCTTCAGCAGTCCGGACAAGGGCCAGGACGCGCCCCTTCAGCTCGAACAGCTCGCAGGGGCTTTGATCGAAGGCCTCCACCATCAGCGCTTTTTGATCCTCGGCGACCCGTCTGAGGCGCCGATGTTCCAGGGGCGCTGGGACCGGCTCGACGCCAAGGCCGTGAGCCGGTGAACGCAGCTCCGGACCTCCTCTCTAGCATCGGGATCTGCGTCGGCGCGGCGGCTCTACTCGCGCTGATCGGCTGGCGCCTCCGCCAGCCGTTGATCCTCGCGTACCTAGTGACCGGCGTCCTGATCGGACCGAACAAGCCACTCGGCTTAAACCTCGTGCACGACCAGGCGAGCATCGCGACCGTCGCGGAGATCGGTCTCATTCTTCTGCTGTTCATCATCGGGCTGGAAATCGATCTCAAGAAGCTGGCCTCGGCCGGACCGGCGGTGCTGCTCACCGGCGCCCTGCAGGTCCCGATCTGTTTTGCGCTCGGGCTCGGGTTCTTCTATGTCCTCGGCGAGCGCGTGACACAGGGCAACTACGCGCTGATCTACCTGGCGGCGTGCATGAGCCTGTCCAGCACCCTGGTCGTGGTCAAGCTGCTCTACGACAAGTTCGAGCTCGACACCCTACCAGGCCGCATCACGCTCGGGGTGCTTGTCATCCAGGACCTGTGGGCCGTGGCCATGATCGCCGTGCAGCCGAACATCGAGAGCCCCAACATGCTGCCGCTGGCCTTCTCGCTGTGGAAGGGTGCGCTGCTGGTTGTCGGCGGTCTTGCGCTGTCGAAATACGTCCTGCCCTACCTCTTTCGTGCCGTGGCGAAGGTTCCAGAGCTCGTGCTGGTCAGCGCGCTGGCCTGGTGCTTCTTCCTGGCCGGTGTGGCGAGCTACATCGGACTTTCGAAAGAGATGGGCGCGCTGATCGCCGGGATCAGCCTTTCGACCTTTCCCTACAACCTGGACGTGATGGCCAAGGCGGTGAGCATCAGGGACTTCTTCGTCACGTTATTCTTCGTCGCCCTCGGGATGCAGATCCCTCTGCCGAGCGCTCACGTCGTACTCATCGCGCTCGCCGCATCCGGTTTCGTGATCGTCAGCAGGCTCTGCGTGGTCCCCATACTTTATGCGCTTCGCCTCGGGCTACGGACGAGCCTGCTGCCGGCAATCAACCTCGCGCAGGTCAGCGAGTTTTCGATCGTGATCGCCTCGCTTGGTCTCGCCCGCCAGCCTCCACAGATTTCGGCCGACGTGCTGACCATCGTCATCATCACGTTCGCCATCACTTCGGTCGCCTCGACCTACATGATCAACTCGAGCCATCGCGTGCAGCGGGTTCTCAGCCGCGGACTGCGACTGGTCGGGATCAAGGACCTCGACTCCGCGGAAAACGCGGAGGAGCACTCGGAGTCACGAACCGAGACGTTTGTCTTCCTTGGCTTCTTCCGTGACGCCAGCTCCATCCTCCATGAGTTCGAGCACGACGGCGAGCCGCAGCAGGTCAAGGAGTTCCTCAACAAGATCCTGGTCGTCGACTTCAACCCGACCGTCATGCGCGAGCTGCGTCAGCGAGGGATCAGCTGCGTGTATGGAGACGTGGCTCACGCCGACACGCTGCGGCACGTCGGTATCCAGGACGCGGAGCTGGTCGTTTCGAGCATCACCGACGACATACTTCGCGGCACCAGCAACTTGAGGATGCTGCGCAACATTCGTGCGACGTGCCCGAAAGCAAAGGTCATGCTGACCACGGAGCACATACCCCAGGCCCTGCAGTTCTATGAGCTGGGTGCGGACTTCGTGTACATCCCGAGGCTGCACTCGGCGCCGGAGATCGCTCGAATATTGAAGGCCGGGCTCGAGGAAGGGTTCGACGAGGCGCGCCGTGCGGAGATCGAGCGCCTGTCCGCCAGAAAAGAGGTCCTCGCCTGACCCGTATTCTCGCGGTCGCCGACGAAGTCGACGAATCTCTTTACGGGGACAAGCTCCAGACGCACGCGCCGGACCTCATCGTGTCGTGCGGAGACCTCCCGTTCGACTACCTCGAATACCTGGTCAGCCGCGCCAACGTTCCCCTGCTGTACGTGCCGGGCAACCACGACCCGAACGTGAAGCCGGCGGATACCACCTGGGTGGCTCTGCAGCCCGAGGTTCCAGTCCCAGGGCCGCCGGGGTGCGACAACGTGGACGGTCGCGTGCTCGAGGTCAACGGGCTGCGCATCGCGGGTTTCGGCGGCAGCCTTCGCTACAGGGAAGGTCCCAACCAGTACTCACAGGCCCAGATGCAGCGGCGCGCCCTCACCCTCGAGCTGTGGCTTCGCCTCAAACGCGTTCGCAATGGCCGCAAGCTCGACGTCCTGGTCACGCATGCGCCTCCATTCGGCGTCACAGAGGCGAAGGACGAGGCCCACGAGGGGTTCAAAGCCTTCAACCGGATGATCAAGGAATTCCATCCGGTCCTCCTGGTCCACGGGCATATTCACCCTTACGGGCGGGCCAAGCCTGAGCTTCAGCTCAACGGCACGCGGATCGTCAACGCCGTCCCTTCTCGGCTGATCGAAATCTAGAGTTGGAGTAAGACGCCGGCGCCTTCGGCTTTGGCCCGGTCGTACACGAGCCGTGCTGCTGCCGCGTCTTCGACCGCATGCCCGGTCGACTTGTAGATGGTGATCTCCTCGGAGGACACCCGGCCGGGCTTGGTGCCGGCGAGGACCTCGCCCAATTCGGTCAGGCTGCCGGCGTCGAGACCCTGGAGCTCAGCCGCGCCCGCCGGCGGAGGATTGGTCGCCGCGCCGCGCCACTCCACGAACACGCGACCGGCGGCAATCGTCTCCGCGTCGAGCTCCGGTCCCCACGTCCCGCCGACTGAGCTCAGGTGCGCGCCGGGTTTGAGCCACTCGCGCCTGAGAATCGGCTCGCGCGCATCGGTGCAGCAAGCGACGACGTCGGCGCCTCGGACCGCCGCCTCGAAAGTCTCTGCCACCACGCCGCGCGGGTGACGCGCCGCAAGAGCCCTCGCCTTGTCCAGGTCGCGTGAGGCCACGCGTATCTCTTTGAAATCGCGGATCCTCGGAAAAGTTTCTAAATGCGAGCCGCCCTGCACGCCGGCTCCAAGGATCGCCAGCACTGCAGCATCGTTACGCGCAAGCGCGCGCGCCGCCACCGCCGCGGTGCCACCGGTCCTGATGGCGGTGATGTAAGTGCCGTCCATCACTGCGAGCGGCGTGCCGGTGTCCTCGTCGAACACCGTGATCAGGCCCTGGTGCGAGGGCAGCCCGTGCTGGTGATTTGCGGGGAACACCGAGACGAGCTTCACCTCGAGCGCGATGCCCGGCACGTAGCCAGGCATGGCGCCCAGGATCCCGCGGTCGCCGACGCGCGCACCCGCCCGCGGTGGGACGGATGCTATGCCCGACGAGAACACGACCAGGGCCTTGCCCAGCGCGTCGAGCATTGAGTCCACGTCGAGCAGCCGCTCGACGTCAGCGCGGCTCAGGTAAAGAAGCTCGCCCACCGCGGCGGATGATAGCGCGGGGTCTGATTCGCATCTCGCGCCGGGATTTCAATGACCGCCGCTCATCAATTTCAAGGATGGCGGTCGCGCGCGGCGACGGTTAGCCTCGGACGCGATGACCGTCTATGACGGGGCCGTAAGGATTCAGGGGAAGGATGGCCGCCAGTTGCACCCCTGGCGTGTCGTCTACCACCGTCCTGGATTCGGGCTCAGTTACAAGACGGTCACTGCGGCGGATGGAGCCGGTGCCGCTGACCGGGCGCTGGCTTTGTCCGACCTGCACCGCGCCGGGAGTCGCGCCTCCTAGGCCCAGTACCCTTCCCTCTGGTGAGGGATTTTCTTCGCAACCGCCAGCTGCTCACCTTGATGATCGGCCACCTCACGGTCGACAGCTACGTGGGCGTCATACCAATTCTGTTTCCCGTCTTGATCGGTCGGTTCCAGCTCAGCCTCGCAACGGTTGGTCTGGTCAGCCTCGGGTATAGCGGAACGGCGGCCGTTTCGCAGCCGCTCTTCGGAGTCCTGGCCGATCGTTTCGGCACTCGATTCACCGGCATCGCACTGTGCTGGACGGCGCTCACGTTCGCGCTGGTCGGCTTCGTGACGAGCTTCCCACTCCTGGTCGCGCTGGCATGTGCCTCGGGGCTTGGATCGGGGGCATTCCATCCGATGGGGGCCCTCGACGTCCGCGCCCTCTTGCCAGCCTGGAGGCGGAGCTTTGGCATGTCCATCTACGTCACGGCCGGAACGGTCGGGGTCGCGGTGGGTCCGCTCGTCGGCATCCTGCTCTTCGGCGCCTTCGGCATCCACGGCACCGGCCTGCTCCTAATCCCTGGCCTGATCACGGGTGGATACCTGTTGTGGCGCATGCGCGGCAACGTGCAGGGCATCGCGGGATCTGTGCGCGGCCACGCGAGCGCGGGGCGTGTGCCGGTCTTCGCGCTGGCTGTCGTGATCGGAGTGATGATGTCTCGAAGCTGGACGGTCAACGTCTTCCAGGCTTTCACGCCGACCTGGTACGAGCAGCTTGGTTACGGACCCGCTTTCTACGGTCCGCTTGCCACCACGCTCGTGCTGGCGAGTGCCGTCGGGACAGTTGGATGCGGCACGCTCGCGGATCGCTACGGAAGACGGACAGTGATTCTTGCGACGCTTGTGCTCAGCGTGCCGGCGATCCTCCTCTTCACGATGTTTCCCGGACCCTGGGCGTTCGCGAGCGGAGCTCTCATCGGCCTGCTCGCCGCCTCCACCGCACCTCTAATGCTCCTGATGGCCCAGCAGCTGATGGCCGCGCGCGCCGGTCTTGCCTCAGGGCTCGTCATGGGTCTTGGCTTCGTCACCGGAGCAATCGGCATCCCGATCAACGGCGCGATCGCCGACGCGATCGGGCTGCAACGGTCGCTCATGACTCATGTTGTGCTGGTCATCCTCACGATCGCGATCGCGTGGTTCCTGCCGAGGGAATCGGAGATGGAGCGTCACTCCGCGCTCCAGGAGGTTCAGCTACCTCACCCGGCTGCAGGCGCATGACTAGCTGGTTCGTAAAGTAGGCCGCGCATGGCGCTGACCACCAACGACCAGATCGAAATCGACGTGCACGAGGACGCGTCGGCGATGACCCACCTGTTCACGCTGCCGGCTCAGGCTCGCCTTGATGCGTTGGCGTTGATGCGCGGAATCTCTACCTTCGACGAGGAGCCGTTGAAGCAGCTGAAGCAGATCCACGAACAGGGCGACGGTTTCCGCGTCAACGTGGACGATCCCCGCTATCCCGAGGCGTTGCAGCGGCTCATCGCGGCAGACGCCTGGGGCCAGCTGCGCCGCGAGATGGCGCGTGCGTGGGAGTACCAGCGCTCGGTCCTGCCGGGCATCCGGCACCAGGATCGGATCGAGGTGGTGCTGACGTTGGGCAACCCCGACGAAGAGATTTTCATGCAGCGGACGCTCGGCTACTACGGCATGGGCGCGATGCCGGGCAGCATCTGGATGGTGGTCTGGCCGACTGACTACAACATCACCCGCATCGGGGCGTGCGGAGTCCACGAGCTCGTCCATAACCTGCGCACTCCGAACGTCGAGACCCGATTCAACCTCGCCGAGTGGGTGATCCACGAAGGCCTGGCGGAGGTCTTCACAGTCGAGGTGTGCGGGCCCGATTCGACTGGAGCCTGGTACGCGGGCGTTGCGGGCGCTGCACTCGACGAAACGTTCGAGAAGGTCACAGCCGCATTCGGGACCGGGAGCTCGTTTCCTGACTGGACACCTTACGTCCTGGGCGACGCGGTGGCCGAGCGGATGGGGCTGCGCACTGTCGGAGTTCCACACATGGGCGGGTACGCGGTCGGACGCTTGATCGTGGAGCGCTACCTGGCGAAGACAGGACTCAACGCGGCGCAGGCGGTGGTCCGGCCCACGGCCGAGATCCTCGCCGGCGCGGGCGTGACCTCGAGCTGAAGCGAATGTTGAATCGCAGCGTCTACCAGCTCGCGGGTGGAGAGGAAACTTTCAGGCTACTCGTCCAGCGCTTTTACTCGCGCGTGGCTGAGGATCCGATACTGCGCGCCATCTACCCCGAGGAGGACCTGTCAGGCGCCACCGAGCGGCTCACACTTTTCCTGATCCAGTACTGGGGCGGACCCAGCTCCTATAGCGAGAGTCGCGGTCACCCCCGGCTGCGGCTCAGGCACCAGCCGTTCGCGATCGGCCAGCGCGAGCGCGATGCGTGGCTGGGTCATATGGCTGCCGCGGTCGAATCGCTCGAGCTGGCGCCCGCGGTGCGCAAGGCGCTGCTCGACTATTTCGAGACGGCGTCGACTGCAATGATCAACACCCGGACGGCTCAGCCTTAGCGGCGGCGGCGGCAGCCGCGGCGGCGGCGGGCGCGGCGCTCGGTTCGGGCGGAACGAGGTCATGCACCGCGGGAGCGTTTTCGAGCTCGACCGCCAGCGATTCAACCGATCCCTTGGACCGGCGCAGCGCAGACCGCAGTCTCGGGATCTCCGCGCGCAGCGACTCTTCGACCCAGTCGAATGCGATCACACGCTCGTTGACCTCCCAGAAAAGCCCGTTCTCCATCGACTCCATCCGGTCAAGGGCAGCATCGATGAAGTCTGGCGGCGCTGCCGCGATGCCTTCGACCAGGACGCGGGCGACGTCTCTTTGGTCAGCGGCCATCGCCCAAAACGTCAGCTTGGCCACGCCTTTGAACATCCCATTGAGCCCGATGGGGCGCGCGTTGGGAGTCAGGTCGAGCAGGTTGCGCACGAGCAGGCGCGCCAGCTTGAGCGTCACCTGCGGATCGCGCGCGCGGGCTTCGATGGCGAGGTCGGCGACGTCCTCGGCCGCGGCCCCAAGCGTCGCCGG
>JBGPYE010000267.1:0-2640 GCA_041493095.1 Candidatus Dormibacteraceae bacterium | reverse complement strand
TGGACCGGCGCAAAGGGCGTCTTCTATCCGTGCGCGGCCGTCGACGGATTCCAGCCTGACCTCGACGCGCTCGCTCGCCTGGTCACACCGCGCACCAAGGTGCTCCTGATCAACAGCCCCAACAACCCGACTGGGGCGGTGTACCCGCTGGCGACGATCGAACGACTGGTCGAGCTCGCGCAGCAGCACAACCTGTGGCTGATCAGCGACGAGTGTTACGACCAGGTCATCCTCGACGGTTCGTGGACGAGCCCTGCGAGCCTCGCGCCCGACGACCCGCGCATCGCCACCGTCTTCACATTCTCGAAGTCGTATTCGATGACGGGCTGGCGGATCGGGTACGTGGCCGGCTCGGCGGAGCTGATCGACACGGCCACCAAGGTCCTCGAGTCCAACTCGTCGTGCGTTTCCACCATCACCCAGGTCGCCGCCGAGGCTGCGCTCGAGGGCCCGCAGGACTGCGTCCGCGAGATGGTCGACGCATACCGGCACCGCCGAGACGTGGTCGTCGACATCCTCAAAGAGGCCGAGATGCTGATCAACGAGCCGACGGGCGCCTTCTACTGCATGGCGGACATCTCCCGCAGCCGCCTTCCGGCGCGCGAGTTCGCCTTCAAGTTCCTCCGCGAGAGGGGTGTTTCGGTCGCACCCGGGACCGCCTTCGGGGAGGTGGCCTCCGAGGCGGTCAGGATCAGTTTGGCCAGCTCGGACACCGATCTCAGGGAAGGGGTTGGCCGGCTGGCCGAGTTCGTTCACCAACTCCAATAAGGGGTTGTGTTTGGCGGGTTCGTAACCCTATGCTTCCGCCCGCGTTGAGAGTGTCGTGCCCCTTCTGAAGCCGCTGCTGGCGTTCACGGTCAGACAACTGAGACCGGGCCGCCTGCGCCTTGCGCTTTTGAAGCTCGGGTACAGCCTGGACGTCTTCTAGGCGGAGGTCTTCCCCCTGCTCAGTGGTTGCA
This sequence comes from Candidatus Dormibacteraceae bacterium, assembly GCA_041493095.1. Lineage (GTDB taxonomy): Bacteria > Chloroflexota > Dormibacteria > Dormibacterales > Dormibacteraceae > Palsa-870. Next base: position 1,681 of record JBGPYE010000267.1, on the reverse strand, counting down.
GGCGAAGGTGCCTGCGATCTGGACCGGTGACCCTGGGATCGGAGTTGGAGCGGGGCGATCGGGACGGGTCGGCCCCGTGAAGTTGCCGTCAATCCTCCCTCGGGCCACGCCGTGCGTCGAAGAAATCGTCAGCGCGCCCGATACCGTCGTGTATCCGTTCTCGTAGGGATCACGCGGCGTGACCTGGATGAGTGCACTGGTCGGTGTGCTGGACGCGGGTTCGTCTGGCATGAAACCAGGCCCAGGATGGAGCGTGAGCGTTTGCTCCGCTGCTTCCGCGGGAAGCGCAGCGTCGAGCTGGATCAGAAGGATGTATCTACGCGACGAGCTCCTCAGCTGATTGGAGAGTGAGAACCGCGTCGCGTTTGGGCATGCGGGCCGGTCGCGTGTGCACGCCTGCACCGTGTGTCCTTCGGCAGACACCAGCTGAAGGTTGACCGAGTCGGCTGAGCCACAGGGCCCGCTTCCGGTGGCCGACGGCCCAGGCGCGCCGATGCTGTCAACGACCAGGTAGCCGACCCAGCTGACCATGGCGACAAACAAGACGACTGAGCCCAGGACGATCGCGAAGATCGCGATTCGCTGGCGGGTTCCGAACAGCGCCTGCCTCACGCCGGAAGGTTAGCTCCGTTCCAGCAGCGCGACCGACTCGATGTGGTAGGTCTGCGGAAACATGTCCACGATCGCCGCGCGCCGAATCCGGTAGCCGCCCCGCACCAACGCGATCAGGTCGCGCGCATGCGTGGACGGCTCACAGGAGACGTACACGAGCCGCTGCACTCCGAGCCGGATCAGCTCGGCCAGGGCGGCGGGTTCGCACCCTGCGCGAGGCGGATCGAGGATCGCAGCCTGGTACTGGTCGAGCCGGACCTGCCGCAGCACCGTTTCGACCTTGCCGGGCAGGTAATCCACTTTGGCGGAGTTGATTCGCGCGTTGAGCCGGCCGAGCTGCACGGCTTGCGGGTTCTCCTCGATCGCGATGACTGTTGCGCCCTGGCTGGCCACCGCGACCGAGATGGTCCCGATACCCGCGTACAGGTCGAGCACGCGATCGCCGTGGCCCGCGGCCAGCATGTCGAGCGCCGTCCGGTACAGGACCAGCATCTGCCGGTAGTTGGTCTGCACGAACGTATCGCTGCGCACCCTGAAGGTGAGGTCCCAGAACTCCAGCGACATCGCGTCGTCCAACAAGACCTGGCCCGGCAGCAGCTCGGCCACCCGATGCGCGAACTCGTCTCGCGGCCAGGCCGGTGGGCGACCTCGATGTCGCAACCGCCAGAGCAAGCCTTGACCCGTCGGTTCCGCGGTGAGCACGATGTTCTGCAGATCTTTCAGCTGCATCTCGTTGGCGACCTGTGCGAAAGCAGGAAGGGCCTTTTCGATGCGCAGGTCGTGGATGAGGCAGGTGTCGATCGGCAGGACTGTGTGCGAGCGAAGGCGATGAAAGCCAAACCGCCACGTGCGTCCCTGAGAGATCGCCTCGAACTCGCCGCGGATCCGGTAGCGCCATGGGTCGTCCATTCCGAGCACTGGAGTGTCCGGCGGCAGGCGCAGGCCCGCGCGCGACCACGCCTCCTCGACCACCCGCCGCTTGATCTCCAGCTGATGCGAGTACGCGGCGTGCTGGACCTGGCAGCCGCCGCACTCGCCGAAGTAAGGACAGGGCGCGGCTACTCGGTGC
>JBGPYE010000122.1:0-5696 GCA_041493095.1 Candidatus Dormibacteraceae bacterium | reverse complement strand
CCTGGCCGGGGCGGTGATCGCCGTCGTCGAAGTCGGCGCCGACGCCCCCAACGGCAAGGACGGCATGGATTCCACGGTCACGGCCGCGCCGGAGGCGCCGGCCCCGGCTCCCGCCGTCGCCGCACCGAAAGCCTCGCCGCAACAGCCACCGGCCGCAGCGCCGGAACCAGAACCCCACTCCTCGCCGCCCGCACCGGCGCTCGACAGCGGTGAGCACCGCTTCTCGCCCGCGGTGCAGATTCAGGCATCAGAGTTGAACGTCGACCTCTCGAAGGTGACGGGCACCGGAATCGGCGGGCGCGTGACCAAGAAGGACGTGCAGGACTTCGCCGCGAAAGCAAAAGCCGCGCCGGCTGCCGCGCCCGCACCGACTGCCACTCCAGGTGCAGGCGACCAGGTCGTGCCTCTGACACGGGTACGGCGGCTGATCGCCGAGAACATGGTCCGCTCCAAGACGACGATTCCGCACGCCTGGCAGACCCAGGAGGCGGACATGTCCGGCGTGGTCGCCAACCGCGCCGCCAACAAAGCCGCGTTCCAGAAGCAGGAGGGCTTCTCGCTCACCTACCTGCCGTACGTCATGGCCGCCGCCGCGTCGGCGCTTCGCGAGCACCCACAGGTCAACGCGACCTTCAACGAGACGGAGCTCATCATCCACCGCGACATCAACCTCGGCGTGTCCGTCGGGCTCGAGGACACGCTCGTCGTGCCGGTGGTGCGCCGCGCCGACGGCCTGTCCCTCGCCGGACTGGCACGCGCGGTGAATGACGTCGCATCGCGCGCTCGCAACAAGCAGCTGAAAGCGGATGACCTCGCCGGCGCGACCTTCACGGTCAACAACTCCGGCACCTTTGGGACGTTGTTCAGCTACTCGGTGATCAATCCGGGCCAGGCGGGAATCCTGACCATGGAGGCGATCGTCGACCGGCCCGTCGCGGTGGACGGGATGATCGGCATCAAGCCGATGATGTACCTCTGCTTCTCGTTCGACCACCGGGTGCTGGACGGGCTGCAGGCAGCGCGCTTTTTGACGTCATGTCGCAAGTGGCTGGAAGCCGTCACAGCGGAGAGCCCCGTCTACTGACCGCCTAGATTAGGGTCGGGTCCTTGACCGCCTTGATCAGGAAGCACCCGAATTTTGTGGGCGGCTGGGCCGGCGCGTGGTTCAACCTCATCGCGACGAGGCCGGCCAGGGAGCGGGCCAAGGGCATCGGCAGGTGGCGGCCCGGTTTGCGAAGCCCAAGGCGGCGCTGGATCTCGATCGGCTGCTGCCGACGGCCGCCAAGCGTGTAAAGGACGCCGGCGGTGACCCGAGCCATCGATTCCCACCGCCGCACCTGGGCTGCGTCGAAGTAAGAGACCGCGCTCACGACGCGCATGCCGTTGACCGCCAGCGCTGATCGCCACTCCGACAGATCCCAATAGCGGCGGTGAGCGAGCCGGTCGTCAAGCCGCCGAAGGTAGACATCGCGCGATGCGCCCGGAAGCATCGGTCCGCGCAGGCAGGCATGAAAGTCCGGTCCGGGCACGGTGAACACAAACTCACCGTTTGGGCGGAGCAGGCGCCCCACCTCGGCCAGCACCGGTTCGATGTGATCGATGTGCTCGAGCACAGAGTTGGACAGGACCCAGTCGAAGGAAGCGTCAGGCTCGGGCACGCTGTCGCCGCCGGCCTCATGCAGCGCCGAGTAGATGCCGGTCTGCCGCGCGTGCGCGAGCTCGGCGGGATCTGGATCAACTCCGACCAGGTCCCGCGGACCCACCAGCTGCACGATGATCCGGGTGAGCAGCCCATCCCCACAGCCGAGGTCCAGGCCGCGGCCTTCCGGCAGCCCACTGGCCACCACCTGGTCGACCTCGACCGCGCGCCACAGCGCGGTGGCTGGCTGAAAGGGGTACTCGTGTAAAAAGCGAACGAGCAGTTTCTTGTTCAGCGCAGCAGTGCCTCGAGCTGGTTCTCGTACCTCGCCACAAAGGCTTCTGCAGTCCAACGCTCTCGCGCGAGCGAAGCGACGCGCTCTCGCAAACCATCGTCGGCGAGGACCGCGGCCACCGCTTTTTGCACAGCAGCATTCAGGTCATCGCGGTCGGTGGATATCGTGAAGACCAGGTCGCGCACCGCCGGCAATCCCCGAGCTGTCTGCGCCGAGAGAAGGGTCGGTAGGCCGCAGCTCATCGCCTCCTGGGCAACGACCGGGAAGCCCTCTCCCAGCGACGGCAGCACCAGCAGGTCTGCGGCGACGTAATGGTTGCGGAGCTCTGGATGGCTCAACGGATCGATTACGCGCAGGTTAGGCAAGCGCCATGCCTGTGGATCTACGTCGCCTACCCGGCCGATGAACAGCCATGACCATGACGGGTTGGCCTCGATCACCGGCCGGATCAGCTTGATCCCCTTTTTCTCAACGAACCGACCGACAAACAACAGGAGCGGCTGTTTGCCGCTGACGCCGAGCCGCTCGCGCTGCGCCAATCGCTCCGCCTCAGAGGCAGGGCTGAACAGCTGGGTGTCGACACCGCTTTCAATCACGACCGGTGGCCTGTGAAAGCGAACCCTTGGTTCGAACCAGCGGCGCACTTCCTCGCTCTCGAAGGCGACCTGGTCAGCCGTCGAGAGGACAGCCCTGCCCAAGCTCGCGTACGCAAGTGACTGCAGGCCGCGTATCAGCGGATTCGTGTAGGGCACTTTGGCAATGTGCTGTGTCAAAAGCACAGGACGGCGTAGTCGCCGCGCTGCGAGGAAGGTCGCCACGTTCACCGCATAGAGGCAGTCATGCATGTGCACGACATTGCTCCACGCAACGTGCTGGTTGATGCGAGACGTGGCCGCCGGCCCCTGGACTGGGTATGGAAATCCGAGGCGCTCGACTCCGTTCCATACGCGCACGGGCACATCGTCCGGATCGCCGTGGTGAGGACGATCGCGGAGGTCTCCCGCCAGCCAGCGCACCTGGTGACCGTTCCTGCGGTAGCCCGCCACCAGCGTCGCCGCGAGACTCTCGATACCACCCACGTGCTCGGGGTAGTAATTGCTGACGGCAAGGATCCGCAAGTCCGCTAAGACGGATCGGGCCGGACACGATCCAGGACCGCGTGCTGAAGCCGGACGACATCCACGCCGTCGCCCGCCGAGATGTCTTTCGGCGCGACCCTGGTCCGGCAGGCTTCGACGAAGCGTGCGATCACGACGTCGTTCCCGTAGGCAAGACGACCGCTCACATTGCGGGCGCCCGACGCTGCAACGCCGCCGAGGTGGGTCGTGATCGCATGCGCCGTGGTGGCCAGGACGTTCCGTCCGAGGTGTTGGTGATCGTTGGGTACCACGACCAGAGCATCGCGGAAGATGTCGAGCACGGCCATCTTCTCCGAGCCGATCAGCGCGAAGTGCCATTCGCTGACAGGGGACTGGAAGTTCATGGCGATCTGCACCGGCACCGTTCCGGCGTGCATCAAGAGGGTGATCGCGGCCGGCGTGTGTCGCCCATCGGGACTTGGGACGTGATGAGCCAGGTCGAGCACTGGCTGCGCGCCTAGCAAGCTGCGAACGAGATAGAAGAAGTGGGGCGACTCGTCGTAGAAGAGCCCGAGGGGCAAAGAGTCGTACCACTCCGGCAAGCGGCGCTGTGGATTGGAAAGCTGCGCGCCCCAAAGCGCGCGGACCTCGCCGAGGCTGCCTGCTGCGAGAAGGCGGCGTAGGCGAAGCGTTGACCTGGCGAACTGGAAGTTATGGACTATCGCGAGCACACGGCCGCGGCTCGTGGCGAGCTCGGCCAGCTCGAGTGCGGCGTCAACCTCGAGCGCCATCGGTTTTTCCAGCAGGACATCCTTGCCGGCGAGCAGATACGCGCGGGCCAGCACGTGGTGCGTGGACGGTGGGGTTGCGATCGTGACCGCGTCGACCTGGTCGAGCCAGGGCACGCCGGCCGGGTCGTCGGCGGCGGCGCCGTGTGGCACGCGGAAGGCGGCTCGAGCCTCATCGACCCTGGCCGCCGAGTGGTCGATGACCCCTACCACCTGAACACCGGGTGAAGCGCGGAGCCAGGGGATGTGTCGGTGGGTGCCCACCCATCCGAGACCGACGACAGCGACCCGCAGCGCGCTCAACGCGGTGATTCCAGGGGCACCAGAGGGTTTCGCATGTCGGCCGCGCATCGTACACCCGTGAATTCACCCCCCAGGCCAATCCAAAAGAAAAGCAACCGAATCATGCGCATTCAGCGTTTACTTGTGCACACTCGGTGGGGCCGAACAGCCGCAGGGGTGCGCTGGAGGTCTGGGGTAATGCCGGAAGGCCGGTCGTCAGTTCGGCGTCGAGCCATGATCGGCGTGATCGTGGCCTTGGCCGCCGCTGCAATCTGGGTCCCTACAGCCCAGGCCGCCCCGACAAATGCTCACGAGATCCACTCGGTCGGACGCCCAGCGGTCGTCGCGCTCACCCCCGGCGCCAATCCAGCTCCGCACGCGAGCAAGACCCAGGGCAAGCCGTTCCTCAGCGCCAACCCGGCCGAGCTGGCCAAAGCCAGGCAACGCGGGCCCAAGTCAGCTCCGCCGCCCACCACCGGCGCCCCCACCCCGCCCGCAGGTACGAGCTCCACCACCGCTCCGGCCACGGGCCTCTTCAACGGGCTGAACCAACCCGGCATTTCCGTCGCTGACGAGGGGTACTGCTGCACGCCTCCCGACAGCACCGGTGCGATCGGGCCGAACAACTATGTGGAGTTCGTCAATACGACCATCAGGGTCTACGACAGAAACCTGAACCAGGTCAGCCAGCTCGACATGGCGACCTTTGTCGCCGCGCCGGCCGGCCACAACGTCAGCGACCCCCAGGTGCAGTGGGATCCGCGAGCGGGGCGCTGGTTTTATGCCGCGGTCGCCTACACCGCTCACAGCAACTACCTGGTCTTCGGTTGGTCGAAGACGTCAGATCCAAGCAACCTTTCCGGCTCCTGGTGCCGGTTCCGCGCCTTGCTCGGGAACCAGCTCCCCGACTACCCGAAGCTCGGACACGACGACAACTTCGTCTTGTTCGGCGCAAACCTGTACGACGACAGCACGGGCAACTTCGTATTCAGCACCGCAGCCATCTGGGCGCTGCCGAAGCCCGCGGCCGGTAGCACCACATGTTCAGCTCCTGGATTCACAGCCTTCGCCGACGCCACCCATCCGCTGCTCAACGCGGACGGCACGTCGGCCTTCACCCCCGTGCCGGCAAACCTCTCCGACGCCTCGAGCCTCGGATACATAGTCGCCGGCCACAGCCCGCTGGCCCCCAATCCCTCGGACCCGACGGGACCCCAAACCAAGGTCATGCTCTGGCACACCGCATTGCAGGGCGGCACCCCCCGCCTGTTTGCCGACGGCGATCTCACGGTCGGCTCGTTCGACGTGCCGGCCGCTGTGCTTCAGCCAGGCGGGGCGCCCGAGATCGAGAGCCTTGACGCGCGGCTGACCCAGGCCGTCGCGCATGCGGACCCCGACGCGGGCGGCGCCGAAGCGATCTGGACGCAGCACACCATCGACGGCCCGGGCGGCCGGTCTGTGCTTCGGTGGTACGAGATCATTCCGGCCGGCGTGACGGTGCGCCAGCAGGGCTCGCTGCAGAGCACGACTGACTTCATCTGGAACGGATCGATATCGCCGTCGATCGCGGGTAACGACGCAGCGATCTTCTACAACCGCGGCGGCACATCGCT
>JBGPYE010000224.1:0-3510 GCA_041493095.1 Candidatus Dormibacteraceae bacterium | reverse complement strand
GCCTGGATGCTCCCCGACTTCCAGCTTCGATAGGCGTCGTCGGCCGCCGCAGGTTCGACGCCGATCACGTACAGCGCCTCGTTGTGACTCTTGGCCGAGATCGCCGTGCCCGAGAGCAACCCACCCCCGCCCACTGGCGCTGCGATCACCCGCAGGTCCGGCTCGTCCTCGAGCAGCTCCATCGCCGCGGTCCCCTGGCCGTGGATCACGTCCCAGTCGTCGAATGGATGAACCAGCGTGAGCCCGCGAGCCGCCATCTCCTCACGCATCCGCTCTTCGCGGTTCGCGAACGTGATGCCGTCCTGGATGACCTCGGCCCCGAGGGCGCGCGTCGCGGCCACCTTGGCCGGGTTGGCGTCTTCGGGGATGAGCACCAGCGCCGGCAGGCCGACGGTCGCCGCCGCAAGTGCGACAGCCTGCGCGTGGTTGCCCGAGCTGACCGCGATCACTCCCGCAGGCCTGGGTTCGCGGCCGGCCAGCGTGAGGATGGCGTTGAAGGCGCCGCGGACCTTGAACGAGCCGGTCACCTGGAAGCACTCTGGCTTCAGTCGCAGCTCAGGATCGAGGTCCGTCGTCAGGTGCGGAGTGCGCCGGATATGGGGCCGGACCCTCTCGGCCGCCTCGCGAACCAACGCGGAGTGCTGCTCGAGATAGTCGCTCACGCGGCGGCGGTGTCGCGGTCGACTTCTGGCTGGCGCCGCTCCCCAGCCCGGCGGAGGTTGGTGAGCACGATGCCGGACAGGATGACGACCATGCCGATGACCATCGGGAGGCTCACGGTCTCGCCCAGGAGCACGATTCCCCAGAACACCGCCGTCACTGGCACCAGCAGGGTGACGCCCGCGGCGCGCACCGCGCCCAAGCTGTTCATGACGTAGTAATAAAGCAGATAGGCAACTCCAGTTCCTGCGGCGCCCAGCGCGATGACAGCGCCCAGCGAAAGTGGATCGACGTGAACGCTTGAAATCGATGGGATGGCCAGCGGTACTCCGAGGACCGTCGCCGCCGCGAGCTGCCCGATGCTTATGTCAAACACGCTGACGTTTCGCATCCTCGTGCGCTGATAGATCGCGTTGAGTGCGTAAGAAAGCGCCGCCACCAAAACCGCCAGCGTGCCGAAGAAGTTGGCCGACAAGCCGTGGCTCGAGAGGTCAGGAAGGACGAGGATCACCACGCCGGCAAGGCCGAGGACGACGCCGACGTAATTGACGATGCTCGGCCGCTCCGATGGCATCGCCCAGTAGATGAGGACCGCGGTCCACAGGGTGGTGGTCGAGTTCAGGATGCTGGCCAGGCCGCTGGAGATCCGTTCCTCTCCCCATGCGATCGCGATCCACGGCACGATCGCGTTCGTGATCGCCATGATCGCGAATGAGCCGATGCGGGTTCTCCAGCCTGGGCCGAGAAGCGGCCGGCCCATCGCCTTGATTATCACGGCCAGCCCCAGCAGACCCGATGCCGCCCTCAGCAGGAGCAGCACCGCCGGGCTCATGTCCCTTACGCCGACTTTGATCAAGAGAAAGGACACGCCCCAGATGAGGGCGAGCGCAGCCATCGCGAGGTAAGGTCTCAGTGCGCGACTTTCAGACACGCGTAGGCCACTCGTCCGTGGAAAGCACCAGCGTCACCGGGCCGTCGTTCTCGATGCTCACCCGCATGTCAGCTCCAAAACTTCCGGTCTGGGTCTCTATTCCCCGCGCGCGAAACTGCTGCACGAAGACCTCGTAGAGCTGCTCCGTGCGCTGCGGGTCGCCGGCTTTCAGCAGGCTCGGACGCCGGCCGCGGCTCATGTCGGCAAACAGCGTGAACTGCGAGACGATCAAGGCAGCCCCGCCGACGTCGACCAGGCTCAGGTTCATCCGGCCTTCTGCGTCCGCAAACACGCGCAGGTCGATGACCTTGTCCGCCAGGCGCCGCACGTTCGACTCGTCGTCATCGGATGCCGCACCTACCAACAACACATAGCCGGGCCCGATGGTTGCACGATGTTCCGATCCAACCTGGTCCCAGGTCACCGAACCCGCGCTGACGCGCTGCGCGACGATTCTCAGACTTTCGGACCGAACTGGGGTTCGGCGTGCACCAGCGAGTCGATGTAGCGAAATCGCTCGTACCGATGCTGCAGAAGCTGCTCCGCGGGCTGGGCCAGAAGCGGCTGAAGGTGGCGGTGCAAGGCTTCATCCAGCGCCGCCGCGACGGCGTCGTAGTCGGCGCTCGCGCTTCCCTCCGGCTCCGTGACCACCTCTTCCACCACACCCATCGCCAGCAGGTCGCGCGAGGTCAGCTGAAGCTGCTCCGCCGCCTCAACCTTGCGCGCGTTGTCGCGCCACACGATCGAGGCCGCCGCCTCGGGGGAGGCGACCGAGTAGATCGAGTTCTCGAGCATGATCACCCGGTCGGCGACGCCCATGCCGAGCGCGCCGCCGCTGCCACCCTCTCCGATCACCGCCGCTACGATCGGCACCGGGATCCGAAACCACTCCATGATCGCTTCCGCGATCGCGGCGGCTATGCCGCGCTCCTCCGCACCCGCGCCGGGGTAGGCGCCTGGAGTATCGATCAGGGACACGATCGGGAACCCGAACTTCGCCGCGTGGTGCGCGAGACGGATCGCCTTGCGGTACCCCTCGGGATGCATCATGCCCCAGTTCCGGGACACCCTCTCCTTGAGGCTCCTGCCCTTCTGATGTCCGAGGAACATGGTCGTGCGACCTTGCCACGTGCCGACCCCGCCGACCAGCGCCGGGTCGTCGCCCGAGAGCCGGTCGCCGTGCAGCTCGATGAAGTCCGGGGCCAGCCGGTGGATGTAGTCGAGCGAGTACGGACGGTCCGCGTGGCGGGCGAGCTCGATGACCTGCCATACGGTCAGCGTCGTCTCGTCCGGCTTGCGTCCATGGCGCGCTGTCATGGGTACATCTCCAGCAGGTGCACGAGCAGCCGGCGGAGCTCGGTGCGCGGAAGCACCAGGTCGACCTGGCCGTGTGCGAGCTGGAACTCCGCGCTCTGGAAACCGGGCGGCAGATCGGCGTAAGTCGCCTGCTTGATCACGCGCGGCCCGGTGAAACCGATCGCTGCGCCGGGCTCGGCGATGTTGATGTCGCCAAGCAGCGCCAGCGACGCCGCGGTCCCGCCAAATGTCGGGTCGGTCAACACGGAGAAGTACGGCACGCCGGCGGCATGCAGGCGGCCGAGCGCGGCGTTCACCTTGGCCAGCTGCATCAGGGCGAGCACGCCTTCCTGCATGCGGGCGCCGCCCGAGGCGGAGACCAGCACGTACGGGATGCCCACGCTAGCGGCCTGCTCCATGCCGCGCGCGAGGCGCTCGCCCGCAACGATCGACAGGGTTCCGCCGACGAACCGAAAGTCGAACGCGGCCAGCCAGATCGGCCGCCCCGCCAGCGTGCACGTGCCTGTCCGGACCGCCTCGTTCAGCCCGTCCTCGAGCAGCTGCTCGACCACCTCCTGGTACGGCTTGGGCACCTTCCAGTTCAAGAGGTCATGCGACCGGAG
>JBGPYE010000273.1:0-2502 GCA_041493095.1 Candidatus Dormibacteraceae bacterium | reverse complement strand
GAGGACGCTGGACGCGATCCAGGCGGCGCACGGCAGCGACGAACCCCCGGCCTCAGGCGCCGAGGGCAAGCTGAATCGGATCCTCGGCCGCGAAACCTGGCACCGCACCGGGTCGGGTTGGATCTCCGGTGCGATCTACGGCGCCAACGATGGGCTCGCGGCTGTGTTCGGCATCGTGGCGGGCGTCTCCGGTGCGACTGGTGGCTCGAGCTTCGTGCTCACCGCCGGGTTGTCGGGCGCCGTTGCCTCGGCCCTTTCGATGGCCACCGGCGCCTTCCTCGCCTCCCGGTCTGAGGCCGAGGTCGTAGCTGCCAACGTCGCTCAGGAACGAAAAGAAATTGAGGAGCATCCTGAGGAGGAGAAGCAGGAGCTGTCCCTCTTCTATCAGTTGAAGGGCCTGGACGCGGCATTCGCCGACCAGCTGGCCGAAAAGCTGGCCGAGAACCCAGACGCGATGCTCAAGGTCCTCGCGACCGAGGAGCTCGGAGGGATCGAAGCGGGCGGCAATCCTGTCCAGTCCGCGATCGCGGCCGGAGTCAGCACCTTCATCGGCGCGATGGTGCCCGTGATCCCCTTCTTCTTTTTGCGCGGCACGACGGCAGTGCTGGTGGCCGCGGTCGTCTCGCTGATCGCCCACTTCCTCGTCGGCGCGGCAAAATCCCTGTTCACATTGCGCACCTGGTGGTCCGCCGGCCTTGAGATGACGCTGGCGGGCGTCCTCGTAGGAGGCGCGACCTACGCGCTGGGCTTGATTTTGAAAGTCTCCGGTGGCTGAGCTCGTGTGGTGTCAGACCCTCGGTGCCGGCTGCTCACCGCGGAAGATGGCTGCGTTCCGGCTCGCGAACTTGTCAAAGCTCGTCGGTTGCAACCCGAAGATTTCTTCGATCGTCGGCCAGACTTTGGACTCCTTGCCCCTCCGTCGCTCGGCGAATAGCTCATCCAGGCCTTCTGCGAGGTAGGGCGGCAAGCCTGCTGCCAGCCGCGCTTGCTTGGCCTCCTCGGGTGGGACGTCGACGTAGCGGATGGACTTTCCTGTCGCGGCGGACAACTTCGCCGCGACCTCTGTCATCGTCAGAGCTTCTGGACCCGTCAACGGATAGATCTTGCCTTCGTGCCCTGATGTCGTCAGGACTGCAATCGCAACCTCAGCGAGATCGCCGATGTCGACGGACGCGATCCTGGCGTCCGCCATCGGCAGTGCCAAGATGCCCCGCGCGACGATCGATGGGACCTGCCGAAAGTAAGAGGGCATGAACTCGCCGGCCCGCAGATGCGTGTACGCCATTCCAGAAGCCTCGAGCCTCTTCTCGATCTCGGCGTGCATCCGAGCGAAGCGAAAAGGGGAGTCGGGCTCGGGAATGATCCCCGAGAGCTTGACCACGTGCTTGACACCCGCCTTCCGGGCCTCGTCGATAAAGGTGGACTGAACGTCGAGCATCCCAGGATCCGACGAGGAGATGAGCATCGCGCGCTCGACTCCCCGAAACGCCGGCGTGAGCGAGTCCGGGTGGGCCATGTCGCCTTCCACGACCTCGACGTTGGGCAGCGATGCGAGGGGTTGCGCCTTCGCGAGGCTTCGCACCAGGGCCCGCGATGGGATCCCCTTGGCCGAGAGCCGGCGCACGATCTCGGATCCGTTCAACCCAGCGGCCCCGGTAACCAGAATCATCGCTGCGCCCTCATACAGGATTAACCGTTCAAGTATTCCCGCACCGGGAGTCCTATCGTTTCTCGAGTCAGATGATCGACCCCGAAGAGGTCTACCGGCGTACCACGCCCACGTCTCGGGCGATGCACGAGCGCGCCGTCAAGGTTATGCCCGGCGGCACGACCCGCACGACAACGTACTTCGATCCCTATCCCCTCTATATCGAGCGCGGCGAGGGTTGCCGGATCTGGGACGCTGACGGCACCGAGCGCATCGACATGCTGGGCAACTACAGCGCAATGATCCTCGGGCACGCTCACCCGAAGGTGGTCGAGGCGATCAACAGGCAGGTCGCCCGCGGGACGGCCTTCGCGGCGGCCAACCCGATCGAGGTGGAGCTCGCGACCATCCTATGTGAGCGTGTCCCGAGCCTCGACCTGGTGCGCTTTTGCAATTCGGGGACTGAGGCGACCATGTTCGCGATGCGTTTGGCCCGGACCTTCACCGGGCGGCCGAAGATCGCTCGGATCGAAGGCGGCTACCACGGCACGCACGACCAAGCCGAAGTGAGCACCCATCCGAACCCAGCTGAGGCGGGCCCCGCCGACCGCCCCATCGCGAGGCCCGACTCCATAGGGACGCCGCAATGGGTCCTGGATGGGAGCGTGATCCTGCCATTCAACAACCCCGACGCAGCCGAGCGGATCCTGCGCGAGCAGGGCGACCAGGTGGCGGCCGTGATCCTCGAGCCCATCATCGGCGCCGGCGGCGTGATCGCCGCGACACCCGATTTCATCGGACGTCTGCGTGCAGTCACCCGCGAGCTGGGGATGCTTCTCATCTTTGACGAGGTC
>JBGPYE010000163.1:0-4737 GCA_041493095.1 Candidatus Dormibacteraceae bacterium | reverse complement strand
AGACCCGCTCGAAGGCCTGGAGGAGGTACTCGACCTCGTCCTGCATCACATCGACTGAGTCGAGGTCTCCATAGAAGTCGTCATCGGTGGTTCCGAGCAGCGTGAACCCTGCCTGCGACACCATCAGGAGGTCGCGTCCGTCGATCGACTCGGCGCTGATCGAGAAGTTCGATATCCGGTGCGGGTAGACGATGTGGATGCCTTTGGCGGCGCGCAGCTTTACAGGAACGCCGGCCATCCCGCTGACCTCGGGTGACCATGGCCCCGTCGCGTTCACGACGACCCGCGCCCGCGCTTCCGACATCGTGCCGTCGGAAGCCCGGTAACGCACCCCGATCACTTTTCCGCCGTCGCGTATGAGGTCGACGACCTTCGTGTGGTTCATGGCCCGCGCGCCGTGGGCCACGGCATCTTCGACGTTGGCGTACACGAGGCGATGCGGGTCGATGCCCCACTCCTCCATCGTCACCGCGCCGATCGCCTCACGCGTGAGCCCGGGTTCGGCCTGCCGCGTCTCTTCTGCCGTGAGGCGCGTGTGGAGATGCGCTTTCTTGAGCGGTTGGAAGCGGTCGTACACCTCCATCGCGGTCTCCATGCGCTCGATGTTGTTCTTGTCGTGCGGCAGGACCGGGATGATGAAGACGACCCGGTACACGAGGTTGCGGGCGATCGAGACGATGTAGCCGGCATCCTGCGTGGAAAGCCTCGTGGTGTCCCAGTCGAACTCGAGATAGCGCGGTCCGCCGTGGATCATCCAGCTGGATCCTCCGGTGGTTCCGGCCCCCCAGTCGCCCTTCTCCAGAAGCAGCACGGACAGTCCGCGCAAGGAAAGGTCGCGCGCGATGCCGGCCCCGGTCACGCCTCCGCCGATCACGCAGACGTCGTGATCGCTCGGGGGACTCACGCTGGGGATACTAGCTGCGCGGGCTGCCGGCGGCGGATCGACGGATCTAGGCGGCCGAATGCGGCCCAATCCGGGCGTCGACTTCTGCGGCGTCCTATATCTCGCCGCCCGCCGCCATCAGCCCGCTGCCTCGTGCTGCTTCTGAAACTCTTCGATGATCGCCTTGGCGAGGTGCTGAGGCATCTCGTCGTAGTGCGAGAACTTCTGCTGGAACGTGCCGCGGCCCTGGGTGATCGAGCGCAGGTCGAGCGCGAACCGCAGCATCTCGTGCTCCGGGACCGTGGCGCGCACTTTTTCGTAGCCATCGTCTGGCTCGGTCCCAAGGATCTTGCCGCGGCGGCCGTTGATGTCGGACATGATCGCGCCGAGGTTTTTCTCGGGCACCCGGATGTCGGCTTCGACGACCGGCTCCAGCAGCACCGGGCCGGCGTCCAGCGCGCCCTTGCGGATGGCCATCGACCCGGCGATCTGAAAGGCCATGTCGTTGGAGTCAACCTGGTGGTACTTCCCGTCGACCAGTGTCACCTTCACGTCGACCATCGGATACCCGGCCACGACGCCCTTGGCCATGTTGTCGACAATTCCCTTCTGCACCGAAGCGCGGAAGTTCTGCGGAATCGCCCCACCGAAGACCTTGTCCTCCCACACGAAGCCTTCGCCCCGCTTGGTCGGAGCGACCTCGATCACGCAGACCCCGTACTGCCCGTGGCCTCCCGACTGCTTGACGTGCCGGCCCTCAGCCCTGCTGTGGCTCGAGACCGTCTCCCGGTAGGCCACGCGCGGGGTCTGGGTCGTCGCCTCCACACCGTACTTGCGCTTGAGCTTTTCCAGCGTCACCTCGAGGTGGACGTCGCCGAGGCCCGCTATGACCAGCTGCTTGGTCTCCTCGAGGCGTTCCACGTGTAACGTCGGGTCTTCTTCGCTGAGGCGGGCCAGGCCGCTGGAGATCTTCTCCTCGTCCCCGCGCGCCTTCGGCGTGATCGCCAGGCTGTAAGCCGGCCCCGGCAGCTCGAGTGGAGGCAGCGGCCCGCCGTCCTTCATGCCCAGGGTGTCGCCGGTGAGCGTGTGGGCCAGCTTGGTCGCCCCGCCGATGTCGCCGGACCGGACCTCTGTGGTGGCGACGTGCTCCTTGCCGCGCGGAAAGAAGATCTGCGCGAGCCTTTCCTCGCCGCCTCGGCTCAGGTTGGGAAGGTGAGCGTCGGCTTTGACGGTGCCCGCGACGACCTTGAAGTAGCTGACGCGGCCGAACTGGTCGCCGCCGGTGCTGAACACGAAGGCCTTGGCCGGCTTCTCGGGCTCGACATCCGGCGGCGGCATGAGCTCGGCGATCGTGGACATCAGAGTCCGCACCCCCAGGAGCTTGGTGGCGGAGCAGCACAAGACCGGCGACACCTTCCCGGCGAGGATTCCCTCGCGCAGGCCGCGCTGGATGTCTTCCTCGCCCAGTGTGCCCGCGTCCAGGTATTTCTCGAGCAGCGAGTCGTCGCTTTCCGCGGCGGCCTCGATCAGCTGGCCGCGGTACTGCTCGACCAGCTTCTGCATGTCGTCTGGAACCGGAACCTCGCTGCCCGTTCCGTCAGGCGTCGTGACGAAGGCTTTGAGGTGCAGCAGGTCGACGATGCCGCGAAAGTCATGCTCGGCGCCGATGGGCAGGTGCAGCGGGAACGGGCGAGGCGAGAGGGTATCCCGCATCGCGGCGACCGCGCCGTAAAAGTCGGAGTTCTCCTTGTCAAGCTTGTTGACGACGACGATCCTCGGCTTGTTCATGCGGTTGCAGTGCTCCCACGCGACCTCAGTTCCAACCGCGAGCTGGGGGCTTGGGCCTACCACCACGACGGCGCCTTCTGCGACGCGCAGCGCGCTGATCACCTGGCCGGCGAAATCAAAGAAGCCCGGCGCGTCGAGGATGTTGATCTTGAAGCCGTTGTGCTCGACGAAAGCCGCGCCAAGGTTGATCGAGATCTTGCGCTTGTGTTCCTCAGGCTCAAAGTCGGTCGTCGCGGTCGCCTGGTCGGGCGAACCCATTCGCGCGATGGAGCCAGAGGCGAAGAGCATGGCCTCGGCAAGCATCGTCTTGCCGTCATGCGAGTGGCCCAGCAGGACGACGTTCCTGATCTTGTCCGGCGCGTACTCAGTGGCCATCCAACCCCCCAGCTCCCAATGCCGCTGCATGCGAGAAGGAGAAGTCTAAGGCGCGGTTGAGAGACGGTTGGCTTGGGTATCATCAGATACCTATGGCGAAGAAGACCGCGTCCATCGAAGAGGTTTTGGCTGCGGTTGAGGCCGCCCGGGACAAGGTCATGGCCGACGAGGTGAAGTCGCTCACCAAGCTCGGTATTCCCAAGGCTATGGCGTACCAGATGATCGCCAGCAGGTTCCACCAGAAGGTGGGCAACCAGGAGGAGGCCGAGCCCGACCCGTTTGAGGGCAATGCGACTTCCTGGGAAGAAATCGGCTAGTACCGCTTCGGCGGCGTGAACCGAGCGCGCCGGCTCGCTCGACTCCTGCGCATCCTGTCGGTCGTCATCGCCGAACCCGGTCTCAATCCCCTCGAGCTGGCCGAACGCGCCGGCGTTTCCGAGCGCACCATGCGCCGCGACCTCGTACAGCTGCGCAGCCTTGGCTATGAGGTCACGTACACCGGAGGCTACGAGGTACAGGAGAAGCTGAACCTCGAGGGCCGCACCGGCCACCGCTCGCTGGGTCGGGTTTACGAGCAGCACCTCGAGCTTTTGCGCAAGCAGCTACCGAAACGCATGGCCGCGCAGGTCACCGAAGAGGTGGACTCTCTCGCAGCGGCTGCCCTCGCCACATTGTTCGCGACCGCGATCGAGCGACATTCGGGAGCTTCCCGATGAAGCCGGTCGTCCTCATCCCCGGCGGCGAAGGCGACGCCGACTTCACGTACGCGACCGGATTCGCCGTCGAAACCGGCCTGTACGTTCGCTTTGGCCCGAACGACGACGTGCTTGTCGTGACCCCGCTCGAGATCGACCGCGCACGGGTGCAGAGCAAAACCAGCAAGACGCTCGAGCTCGACGAGGCCGGGTTTGAGGACCATGGTCCCTACGCCTCGTATCCGCGCCTCGCCGCCAGGCTGTTGCGCGAGCGCGCCCAAGAGGAGGCCCGCGTCTCGCCCAGGCTGCAGGCGGGCTACCTGGAGGAGCTGCGAGCCACCGGCCTGCGCATCGAGGTCGATCGAGATCTGTTTCGAACCGAGCGCCGCCATAAGTCGGCGGAGGAGGCAGCATTCATCCAGGCGTCGCAGCGCGCGGCCGAAGCGGCGGTGGTGGAGGTCGTGAGCCAGCTGGCGCAGGCGGATATCCGCGACGGGATCTTATGGCTGGACGAGAGTCCACTTACCTCGGAACGCCTCTACGCGCGCGCGTCTTTACTGCTCGGCGAGAAAGGCTTCACGTGCCCCGACATGATCATCGCCGGCTCTCCGGAGTGCGCTATGCCGCATTTTCGTGGCGAAGGCCCGATTCGGGCGGGCGCGCCTGTGATCATCGACATCTTTCCTTCGAGCCGCAAGACCCATTACCACGGCGACCTCACGCGGACCGTGGTGGTCGGCGAAATTCCTGATGAGGTCCGGCGCATGCATGCGGCGGTGGTCCAGGCGCTCGACGCTGGGATCGAATCGATCCGTGCCGGTGCATCCGGGCGTGAGGTCCACCAGGGCGTATGCCAGGTTCTGGTCGACCGCGGTTACGGGACCACGACCAAAGGTTTTGAAAGTGGTTTTATTGATTCTGCGAGAGCTGGGAAGCATGATTTTGATAGAAGCACGATGTACAAATAAGATTTTTATATGATTTTCTTTCGTAATT
>JBGPYE010000248.1:0-3061 GCA_041493095.1 Candidatus Dormibacteraceae bacterium | reverse complement strand
CGCAAGATCGGCAACGTCACCGTCGACGCCCTCAACGTTCGTTCGCGCGAAACTGACTCGGACATCCTTTCCCTGCTCGAGGATCCAGGACGCGTCGCAGGGGTGCCTCGCGCCGCCATCGTTCCGCTGAAGAAATTCCGCGCCCAGATCGAATCCATCCGTTCAGTGATGGGAGTGCTCCGCCCCAGCGAGCTGCTCGACCACGTGATCGAGGTCATGGAGCTGCGCCAGCACTACCTCGACGGGACTCCGCAGGGCGAGGCCCGGATGGAAAACCTCAACGAGCTCCGCGGCCTGGCGGAGAGCTTTGACGACCGGGACCCCGCTCAGGGCGTTGAAGATTTCCTCGCCGAGATCGCCCTGGTGTCGGATGTCGACGCCTACGACGAGAACGGCGAAGGCGTGACGCTGATCACGCTGCACATGGTCAAGGGCCTCGAGTTCGCGGTCGTCTTCCTCGTCGGCATGGAGGAAGGTCTGCTGCCCCACCAGAGGGCGCTGGACGAGCGCGATGAGAATCCATCCGCGGTCGGCGCCGCCACCGAGATGGCGGAGGAGCGACGGCTGGCTTATGTCGGCATGACCCGTGCCAAGGACCGGCTCTACCTGAGCTGCGCCTTCCGCCGCCACCTCTACGGTCGCTCGCAGCCCGCTTTTCCAAGCCGCTTTCTGACCGAGATCCCGCAGTCGATGCTTGCGGCGCCGAAGGGCAGCGCACCGGTCGCGCCGCCACGCCAGGGCTACAAGGAACGGTTCCAGGAACGCCAGGTGCAGGCTGCGCCGGCGCCGCCCCCCGTGCAGCGTTTCACCAGCGGTGACCGCGTCAAACACCCGGCGTTCGGTGCGGGGACAGTGGTGAAGAGCACCCTCACGCGAACCGACGAGGAGCTCGTGATCAAGTTCGACAAAGCCGGCCTCAAGATCCTGAGCGGAATGCTCGCGCCGCTGACGAAATGAGCAAGCGCAAGAAAACCGTCGACCCGGCGGCCAGGGTCGAAGACCTTCGCGAGCAGATCCGGCGCCACGAGCACGCGTACTACGTGCTGGACAAGCCCGAGGTGTCTGACGCCGAATACGACGCGCTGTTCCTGGAGCTGCGCCGGATCGAGGAGGAGCGCCCCGACCTCCTGACCGCCGACTCTCCGACCCAGCGTGTCGGGGGTGAGGCGTCCGACCAGTTCGCCAAGGTCCGTCACCGCTCACCGATGCTGAGCTTGCAGAACGCCTTTGACGAAACCGAGATACGCGCGTTTGACAAGCGCGTTCGCGCGGCCGTCGGCGACAAGATCAAGTACTGCGCCGAGCTGAAGATCGACGGCCTTGCGATCAGCCTCACCTATTCGAGGGGCCGCCTCCAGCGTGCGGCGACCCGGGGCGATGGGACGGTGGGGGAGGACGTCACGGCCAACGTTCGCACCATCCGCAGCGTCCCGCTGAGCATCACACCCGTCGCAGGCTTGCCCGACGTCTTCGAGGTGAGAGGAGAGGTCTACTTTCCGATCGCCGCGTTCGAAAAGCTGAACCGCGAGATGGAGGCGGCCGGGAAAGTGCGCTACGTCAATCCGCGCAACACCGCGGCGGGCAGCGTCCGCCAGATCGATCCCAACGTCACGGCCAGTCGCGACCTTCAAACGTTCATGTACACGCTCGACCCGGGAGGCCCGGCCCGGTCGCAGTGGGAGGTGCTGAGCGCCCTGGAGAAGATGGGGTTCCGCGTCAACAAGCACCGCCGCCGGCTCAACTCGATCGATGAGGTCATCGAGTATCACGCCGAGTGGCAGCGCAAGCGCCACGAGCTCGACCACGAGATCGACGGAGTCGTGCTCAAGGTCGACGGTTTCGCTCATCAACTCGAGCTCGGCTTCGTCGCGCGCTCAGCCCGTTGGGCGATCGCGTTCAAGTACGCGCCGGAGGAAGCGGAGACCGACGTCGAGGAAATCGCCTGCTACGTCGGCCGCACCGGAGTGCTGACGCCGGTCGCACACGTGAAGCCCGTCGTGGTCGGTGGCGTCACCATCCGAAACATCACGATGCACAACGAGGCGCAGGTCAACGAGAAGGGCGTGTACGTCGGCGCCCGAGTGGTCATCCATCGGGCCGGCGACGTCATCCCGGAGATCGTGAGCGTCAAGGAACCGAGGACCGGCTGGAAGATGCCGGCCAAGTGCCCCGTATGTGGAGGCGAGGTGGTGCGTGAGGAGCCATACGTCGCGCACCGCTGCATCAACCCCTTCTGCGCCGCGCAGCGCCTGGAGCGCCTGCGCCATTTCGCAAGCCGCGGTGCGCTGAACATCGAAGGTCTCGGCTACGCCACCGTGGGTCAGGTCATCGACCGCGGATGGGTCGAAGACCCGAGCGACCTCTACCGCCTGACCAAGGAGCAGGTCGTTCAACTCGACGGCTTTGCCGACAAGTCCGCGCAGAACCTGCTCGACCGTATCGGTGAGAGCCGGCGGCCGCAGCTCGGCCGCTTCCTTAATGCGTTGGGCATCCCTCAGGTCGGTGAGGCCACCGCCGATTTGCTGGCGGCCGATTTCGGGAGCATCGAGAGGCTGCGCGCGGCGACCGAGGAAGACCTGATGAAGGTGGAGGGCGTGGGTCCGAACATGGCTGAAGAGGTGCACATGTACTTCAAAGGCCAGGGCGGCAAGCTGGTGGGCAGGCTGCTCGCCCAGGGCGTGGAGCCGCAAGCGGTCGAAGCGCCGGGTGAGGGTCCTCTGACCGGCAAGACGTTTGTTTTCACTGGGACGATGGAAACGATGAGCCGGCCCGACGCGGAGGCGCTGGTCCGCAGGCTGGGCGGTAAGGCGGCCTCGAGTGTGAGCTCGAAGACCGACTACGTCGTCGCCGGGCCCGGAGCTGGATCGAAGCTGGAGAAGGCGCAGAAGCTCAAGGTCTCGGTCCTGGACGAGGAGCAGTTCCTCGCCCTCGTGCCCAGGTGACCTTCTACTAAACTCCGCCCGATGCAAGCCACGCAGGAACCGGCCCAGGCGACCACACCCCGATGGGTGTGGGCCGCGCTGCTGCTCGGCTCGGCACTGATGCTCTGGTGGGCATGGTT
>JBGPYE010000010.1:0-14399 GCA_041493095.1 Candidatus Dormibacteraceae bacterium | reverse complement strand
CGACTTTCGGATTCTCTTCGTGGCCGATGTGGTCGGCCACCCTGGGCGGGATGCGGTCAAGGCGATCCTTCCAGCGCTGAAGCAGGACGTTCAGGCCGACCTGACGATAGTCAACGGTGAGAATGCTGCGGGCGGTTTCGGCCTGACCTCGAAGATCGTCGCCGAGCTGAAGCATTCCGGCGCCGACGTGATCACGACCGGCAACCACGTCTTCGCGCAAAAGGACTTCGTACCGGAGCTGCCCGGCCTCGAACGTGTGCTGCGGCCGGCCAACTATCCGCCCGCGGCACCGGGCAAGGGTTCCTGCGTGGTCGAGGTCGGAGGCCACACGGCGCTAGTCATGAACCTGATGGGGCGCGTCTTCCTGGACGCGCTGGACGACCCGTTCCGGGCGGCGGATGCCATCCTGGCGGCCAACCCGGAAATCAAGATCGTCTTCTGCGACATGCACGCGGAGGCGACATCCGAGAAGACGGCGATGGGCTGGTTCCTGGATGGGCGGGCCAGCGCGGTGGTCGGCACGCACACCCACATCCCGACGGCCGACGCCCGGGTCCTGCCCAAGGGCACCGCGTACGTCACGGACGTCGGCATGGTGGGGCCCCGGGACGGGTGTATCGGCATGGACAAGGACGTGGTCCTGCAGCGGTTCCTGACGGGCGTCCCCAACCGGTTCCAGGTGGCGTCAGGAACCGTGACATTCAATTCGGTACTGGTTACCATTAATGGCTCCACAGGCCGGGCAACGTCAATTCAGCGAGTCGATCGCGAACATCCTTGAAGGGGTTCCAGCAATGACTACCGAGCGCGTTCCAGTAGAGGTACTGAAAGTTTCGGCCACATCCAAGCCCGTCGCCGTCGCTGGAGCCATCGCCGGGGTGATTCGCAGCAAGGGCCGCGTGGAGGTCCAGGCGATCGGGGCCGGCGCCATCAACCAGGCAGTCAAAGCGATCGCCATCTCGCGCGGTTACGTCGCGCCCGGCGGGCTTGACCTGGTCTGCATCCCGGCCTTCATCGACATCTCCATCGACGGCGAGGAACGCACGGGAATGCGGCTACTCGTGGAGAGCAGGTAACGCACAGGCTGGAGTCAGGGACCCGGGCACGGTCGTTCAACATCTGGACGATCGGCTGCCAGATGAACACCGCCGACTCGGAGAGCCTCGCGCGCAGGCTGCTCGCCGCCGGCTACGTCGAGGACTCGCTGGAGCGCGCCGACGTCGCCATCCTCAATACGTGTGTTGTCCGGCAGGCGTCCGAGGACCGCGTCTATTCCAGGCTCCACGAGCTAAAGGAGTGGAAGACCCCCGAACGCACCATCGCGGTCACCGGCTGCATCGTCGCCAAGGAAGGAGATGAGCTTCGCCGGAGATTCCCTCAGCTCGATGCTGTCGTCCCCATCGGGGATTACGAGCCATTCGTGGCCGATCTCGAGGCGCGCTACGACTACTCGCAGGGCGAGGCTCTGCCTCAGGCGGGAAGGACCGGGATCAGCTACTACGTCCGCGTCATCCAGGGCTGCGATCACAACTGCACGTTCTGCATCGTGCCGAAGGTGCGCGGCCGCGAGGTCCACGTACCGATCGCACAGGTCCTCGATGAGTGCCGGCTGGCGGTGGCCGACGGCGCCCGAGAGGTCGTCCTGTTGGGCCAGAACGTGGACGACTACCGCGACCCCGCCGATGGCGGAGGTCTCGCCATGCTGGTGCGCGAAGTCGAGAAGATTCCCGGCCTGAAGAGGCTGCGCTTTCTTACCTCGCATCCACAGGACCTTGAGCCCGAGCTGCTCGAGGTGATGGCCTCTAGCGATGTCGTGTGCCGCGAGCTGCAGCTGCCGGTGCAGTCGGGCGATGACACCATCCTCAAGCGAATGGCGCGCGGGTACCAGATGCGGCATTACCGCGCGATAGTGGAGCGTGCGCGAGCGCTGATGCCGGACCTCGGTTTGGTGACCGACGTGATCGTCGGTTTTCCGGGCGAGTCGGAGGCTGCGTTCATGAACACGCGCGCTCTGCTCGAAGAGATCGAGTTCGACGTGGTCCACCTGGCCATGTACTCGCCGAGACCACGCACCTTTGCCGCAAGCAAGATGCAGGACGACGTGCCGCAGGACGAGAAGCTGCGCCGGCTCAACGACCTGCTGTCACTGCAGCGAGCGATCGCGACGAAGAAGACGGCTCGGTGGATCGGGCGTGACGTCGAGGTCCTCATCGAAGGCAGAGACGAGCTGCAGCGGCCTTATGGACGGATCCGGCAGGGAAAGCGGGCGATCGTTCTTAAAGGCGGCGACATCACTCCCGGTGAGGTGGTGAACGTGCGAGTCCTGCAGGCCACCGCCGGCCAGCTCATGGGACTTCCTGCGGCGTGAATGACACTGCTCTGACCCCGGTCATGCGGCAGTACCGGGAGGCGAAAGAGCAGCACCCCGAGGGAATCCTCCTCTTCAGGCTCGGAGACTTCTACGAGATCTTTTTCGAGGACGCGGAGATCGCGGCGCCCGTCATGGGCGTGACTCTCACCTCGAGGCCGCTCGGCAAGAGCGGTCGAGCACCGATGTGCGGAGTGCCGCACCACGCCTGGCAGGCATATGTGGGCAAGCTGCTTCGCGCCGGGTACAAGGTCGTCATCTGCGACCAGATGGAAGCTGCCGGCAAGCACAAGGTGGTCCGTCGCGATGTGACTCGCGTGCTGACCCCCGGCACAGTGGTCGAAGACGCGTACCTCGACCCGTCGCACGCCAACTACCTCGTCGCGGCGTGGACGCGCGGCACCGAGGCGGGCCTGGCTGCGTGCGAGGTTTCCACGGGCGAGCTCCTGCTTTGCCAGTTGCCGCGCGAACGGCTCGATGCAGAGCTGCTGCGGCTCGCACCAGCAGAGCTATTGATGCCGCCAGAGGTCGAGGATTATCGCTTCGACCCCGCGCGAGGTCAGCAACGTCTTCGCGATCTGCTCGGGATCGCCTTTCCAGCCTCGGTCGGTGCGGCCGACGCACCGCTGGCGGTGGGCGCCGTGGGCGTCGTGCTCGACTACTTGAAGCAGAACCAGACCCGGATCACTCCAGGGTCCTTCACGGTCCGCACGTACTCGCCGGACTCGACGATGGCGCTCGACGCCGCGACGGTACGGAACCTGGAGGTTCCCGCCCTGGTCGATCTGGTCGATCGCACGCTGACGCCGATCGGAGCCAGGCGGCTGCGCGCTTGGATCGGCACGCCGATGCGCGACGCGGAGTCGATCGAGCTGCGGCTGGGCGCCGTGGCCGAGCTCGCCGCCGCAGCCGGCGTCCGCGAGGCGCTGATCCGTGCGCTCAAGCCCGTGGGCGACCTCGAGCGCCTCGCCTCGCGCTCGGCGCAGGGTCACGCGACCGCGCGAGAGCTGGTGGCCCTTCGCCGCTCGCTTGAGGCCATCCCTGCCTTGCAGGAAGCGCTCGCCACGTGCGAGGCCCTGGCCATCCGTGAGGTCGGAGGCCAGATCAGCGCTGCGCCCCAGCTGGTCGAGAAGCTCTCACGCGCCCTAGTCGACGAGCCGCCGGCCGTCGCTCGGGAGGGAGGAGCGATTCGGGCCGGCTTCGACGCGGAGCTCGACGGCATCGCCGAAGCCTCGCGCAGCGCGCGCGAATGGATCGGATCCCTCGAAGCGACCGAGCGCCGCCGGTCCGGGATCCGATCGCTGAAGGTCGGCTTCAACAAGGTCTTTGGCTACTACATCGAGATCAGCAACGCGAACAGCGTGCCGGTGCCGGACGACTACATTCGCAAGCAGACTCTGACCGGCGCCGAGCGCTACCTGACGCCCGAGCTGAAGGAGAAGGAGGCGATCGTGCTCACGGCGCAGGAGCGAATCGCCGCGCGTGAGCTCGAGATCCTGCGCGACCTCGGCGACGCGGTGGCAGAGTCCGCCGCGATCGTGCGCTCAAGCGCGCACGCAGTCGGCATGATCGACGCTCTGCTCAGCCTGGCCATGACCGCCGCCGAGCATGGATGGCACCGGCCCGAGGTGAACGCCGGCCTGCGGCTCAGCATCAAGGGCGGGCGGCACCCGCTCGTCGAGGAGAGTCTGCCCGCCGGCGTCTTTGTGGCCAACGACCTGGAGCTCGACCCTGAACAGGACCAGATCGTCATCCTCACGGGCCCGAACATGGCGGGTAAGTCAACCTACCTCCGCCAGGCCGCGGTGATCGTGCTGCTCGCGCAATGCGGGAGCTTCGTGCCGGCCGAGAGCGCGGTCGTCGGCCTCGCCGACCGCATCTTCACCCGGGTCGGCGCACACGACGACATCACCGCCGGGATGTCGACGTTCATGGTCGAGATGACCGAGACCGCAAACATCCTCAACCACGCGACGCGATCCTCGCTCGTCATCCTCGACGAGGTGGGGAGGGGGACCTCCACCTACGACGGACTGTCGATCGCACAAGCGGTGGTCGAGCACCTGCACGACTCACCGAAGCTCGGCTGCCGCACGTTGTTCGCGACCCACTATCACGAGCTCACGGCCCTCGCGGAGCGACTCACGCGAGTCGTCAATCAACGCGTCGAGGTGCTCGAGGATGGTGAGACTGTCCGCTTCCTGCATCGAGTCGTTCCGGGCGGTGCGGACCGGTCTTACGGAATCCACGTCGCCGCGCTCGCCGGCCTACCGTCCGGAGTCATCGCCAGGGCTCGGCAGGTGCTCGCGGAGCTGGAGCGCCAGCGCCCGCTCGAGCCGCCGGAGCTGCAGCTCGGCCTGCCGATCGAGCTGGCCCCCGACCCGCTGCGAAAGGAGCTCGAAGACCTCGAACCCGACTCGCTGAGTCCCCTGGAGGCGCTGCAGAAGCTGTATCAGCTCCGGGCAAAGCTGTCCCCATGAGCCAGCCGATTCACCTGCTGGCGCCGGAGATCGCGGACGCCATCGCCGCAGGCGAGGTGATCGAACGTCCCGCCTCCGTCGTCAAAGAGCTGGTCGAGAATGCGCTCGACGCCGAAGCGCGGCGGATCAACATCGACGTCCGCGGATCCGGCAAGACCTCGATCCGGGTCAGCGACGACGGTGCAGGCATCGCGCCGGACGAGCTCGCCCTCGCTTTCGTGCGTCACGCCACCAGCAAGGTCAGCAAGCTCTCGGACCTCAACGGCATCGCCAGCTTCGGTTTTCGCGGGGAGGCGCTCGCCAGCATCGCGGCTGTCTCCGACGTCGAGTGCGGCAGCGGTGGAGCAACGATTCGAGTTCGGGCCGGCGAGCTGATCGAGTCCGGCTCAGGTCCGTTGCTGCCGGGCGTGACCATCGAGGTGCGCGACCTCTTCTCGAACGTGCCCGCGCGGCTGAAGTTCCTCAAGAGCGACGCTACCGAGGTCGCCGCGATCAAAGACGTGGTCAGCGCTTTCGCGCTGCTCCACCCGCACGTGCGATTTCACCTCACCATCGATTCCCGCGCGGCCGTCAGCACAACCGGAGACGGCGACCGGCGACGCGCGATCTCCGCGGTCTACGGTGCAGCCGTCGCCGCAGAAGTCCTGGAGCTCGTCGGCATGCCGCTTGTCGCGGGCGCGGTCAGCCAGCCGCGCCTCAGCCGCGGCAGCCGAGACGGCATCGTGCTCGCGGTCAACGGGCGCCCGATCAGCGCGCGCTCTCTCGTCTATGCGCTCGAGGAGTGCTACCAAGGCCGCCTGGAGCGAGGGCGGCACCCGGTCGCAGTGATTGACATCGGGATCGACCCCGAGCTCGTGGACGTCAACGTCCACCCGGCGAAGAAGGAGGTCCGCTTTCGAGACGAAGGCGCTGTTTTCGGGGCCCTGCAGCGCGCCGTGCGGGCGGCCCTCGACGGAAGTGAGCCGTTCCGCTACCGGCCGATGGAGACCACTCCGCAATTCGCCTCAGGCCAGATGGCCCCACAGCTCACCATTCACCAGGCGGCGAGCGCACTGCTGACTGCAGAGCCGGCCGTGACCCAGGGCGTAGAGGCGGCGGTGCTTCGCCCGATCGGACAGGTCGGTCCGGGCTACCTGGTGGCGGAAGGCCCGCACGGCCTGGTCCTGGTGGACCAGCACGCCGCGCACGAGCGAGTTCTCTACAACCGGCTGCTGGAACGCCTTCGTTCTGGTCGCGGCATGAGCCAGCCATTGCTGATACCGCAAGCGGTGGACGTTGAGCCGGCACTGATCGCCGCGGCGGCCGATCATCGAGCCGACCTGGCCAACCTCGGCCTCGAATACGAAGAGTTCGGGCCGCGCAGCCTGCGGATCACCGCGGTGCCGGTCGAGATGCCGGCCGGCCGCGCGACTGCCGCCGTGCAGGAGACACTCGCTGCCCTGGCCGAGAACCGGGGCGACGGAGCGATGGAGAAGGCTGCCGCAGCCCTCGCGTGCCATTCGGCTGTTCGCTTCGGTGATGTGCTGGACATCGCAGAGCAGCGGCGCCTGCTCGCGGACCTCGAGTCAACCGAAGAATCGGTCACCTGCCCACACGGCCGTCCGACACGCCTGCTTGTCGAGTGGCAGGAGCTCACGCGGCATTTCAGGCGCAACTACTGATCCCAGTCATCGTCGGACCGACAGGCATCGGCAAGTCCGAGCTGGCCTTCAGGCTCGCGCTCGAATTGAACGCCGAGATCGTGGTCGCGGATTCAAAGCAGGTTTACCAGCGGTTGGACATCGCGACCAACAAGCCGAGCGTGGAACACAGACGCGCGGTTCGATATCACATGGTCGACTTCGTCGACCCGGCAGCAAGCTTCAACGCCGCGCATTACGTGCGTGGAGCCAATGACGCGATCGCGGACATCAAGATGCGCGGTCGCGTTCCGGTGATCGAGGGCGGCACGATGCTCTACGTCGACGCGTTATGCGATGGCTTCAGCCTCACCGGTGTCCCGCCGGATCCCGAGCTGAGGGCTGAGCTCGAAGCCCTTGACCTATCTACGTTGCGGGAGCGGCTGCTGGCCCTCGACAGCGATCCTGGGGTCGATCTTCACAACCCAGTGCGCATGGTCCGCGCCATCGAGGTGCTGGAAGCGACCGGCCCTCCGCTGCAGCGCCTGCGGACGCGCACGCCGCCGCCGTGGGAAGCGTTGCGCATCGGCCTCACCGCGCCGCTCGACGTGATCGATCGCAGGTTGGAGGAACGAAGCCGCCGGCAGGTGGAGCGAGGACTGATCGCCGAGACACAATCAGCGCTCGATGTGGGCGTTCCAGAAACCGCGCCCGTCCTGACAGGGATCGGATACGCGGAAGCCCTGGCGCACATCCGGGGCGAGCTGACGCTCGAAGAATTGCCGCAGACGATGGCCCGCAACAACCGGCGATACGCGCGACGGCAGCTGCGGTGGTGGCGCCGCGACGCTCGCGTGACGTGGTTCGAGATCGAGCCAGATCCGCTGCCCGCTATCCTCAAACACTTGGGGTCAAAGGCATGAGCAAGACCGTGCACCCGGGTGCGAGCCGGCTGGGAAAGATCCCGCCGTATCTCTTCGCCGAGATCGATCGCAAGGTCCAGGAAAAGCGGAGGGCGGGCGTGGACGTGATCTCGCTCGGCATCGGCGATCCCGACCTGCCGACGCCACAGCGGATCGTCAACGTGCTGCAGGAGGCGGCCGCGGATCCGGCAAACCACCGGTACCCGTCTTACTTCGGGCTGGCTGAGCTGCGGCAGGCCATCGCCAGCTGGTACGGCGAACGCTCCGGCGTGAAGCTCGACCCGACCACCGAGATCCTGCCGACCCTGGGGTCCAAAGATGGAATTGCACATGTTCCACTCGCGCTCGTCGACCCGGGGGACGTGGTGCTCGCCCCCGATCCGGGCTACACCGTTTACGTGACCGGAGCGCTGATGGCCGGCGCGGAACCGTACGTCATGCCGCTGACGGCCACCAACCAGTGGCTGCCGGACCTCGACGCGATCCCGCAGGACGTGGCCGAGCGCGCAAAGCTCATGTGGCTGAACTATCCGAACAACCCGACCGGCGCGGTGGCCGACCGCGACTTCCTCGAGCGCGCCGTAGCGTTTTGCCAGCGGCACGACATCATCCTTTGCCACGACGCGCCGTACTCGGAGATCGCGTTCGACGGCTACCGGCCGCTGACGCTGTTCGAGATCCCTGGCGCGAAGGAGATCGGGCTCGAGTTTCACTCCCTCTCCAAGACATACAACATGACCGGGTGGCGCATCGGCTGGGTTTGCGGCCGGGCCGACCTCGTGGCGTTGATCGGACAGCTCAAGACCAACATCGACTCCGGCATCTTCCAGGCAGTGCAGTGGGCGGCGATCGAGGCGCTGAATGGGGGAGAGCAGGAGACGCGCGCGGCCTGTGAGGTCTATGCGAAGCGTCACCAGCTGGTCGCCGAGACGCTCAACGTCCTCGGCTGGAACATCAAGCCTCCACGCGCGACCTTCTATGTGTGGGCTCCGGTGCCCGACGGGTATGACTCGATTGGATTTGCAGGTCACGTCCTTGACGAGGTGGGCGTGAACATCACGCCGGGTGTCGGCTTCGGCCCGCACGGAGAGGGCTACTTCAGGCTCTCGGTTACAGCGCCCGACGCGCGCCTCGAGGAAGCGATGACACGATTGAGGAAGCTCAAGCTCTGATCACGACCAGGGCCCCGCGAGAACGGGCATTTCTCGTCGGTGTCTTGCTGCCTGGCTCGACCGAGGAATCCGTTCGGGAGCAGATGATCGAGTTGGGCGATCTGGCCCGCACCGCGGGCGCCGAGGTCGTCGGTTCGGACGTGCAGCGCCGCAGCCAGATCGATGCCAGGCACTTCATCGGCATGGGCAAGGTCGAAGAGCTGCGGGAGATGAGGCTCGAGGGCGGCTTCGATGTGATCATCTGCAACGAGGACCTCAGCCCTCGCCAGCAAAGAAACCTCGAGCTCGAGCTGAAGGCGCGCGTGCTGGACCGCACCGAGGTGATCCTCGAGATCTTCGCGCAGCACGCACGCACCCACGAAGGGCGCCTTCAGGTCGAGGCGGCGCGTCTGCACCACCTTCTGCCGCGCCTGATCGGCGCGTATGCGTACGACCGCCAGGTCGGTGGGCGGCGAGGCGGCGTCGGAGCTCGCGGTGGTTTTGGTGAGCAGCAGATCGAGGTGGAGAGGCGGAGGATCCGTCGACGGATGCGCGACCTCGAGCATGAGATCGAGCAGGTCCGCACCCAGCGTCACGAGCAGCGCACCGGGCGTCGCCGCGCGGCCCTGGAGACCGCGGCGATCGTTGGCTATACCAATGCAGGTAAGTCGACTCTGCTCAACGCGCTCACCGGTGCAGGCGTGCGCGCCGAGAAGAAGCTCTTCGCCACCCTCGATCCCACCACGCGGAAGCTGGAGCTCCCGGCGGGGCGTGAGCTCCTCGTGACCGACACGGTGGGCTTCATCCAAAAGCTGCCGACCGACCTGATCGCCGCCTTCCGAGCGACCCTGGAAGAGGTCACAGAAGCGGACCTGATCCTCCAGGTCCTCGACCTCAGCTCACCGGCGATCGATGAGCAGGCGGAAACCGTGGACAAGATCCTTGGCGACCTGGGCGCCGCCGACAAACCGCGCGTTGTCGCGCTGAACAAGGTGGACCTGCTGGGAACCGCCGCGCGGCGCCGAGCCATCGGCTCGCTCTCGAGCCGCTACCCGGGCGCCGTTGCGATATCGGCGATCGGTCGCGCCGGCTTCGGCGAGCTGCTGGGCGCCCTCGACCAGGCGAGCCGCGGCGACACCGTCAGCCTTGAGATCCTCGTCCCTTACGGCAGCGAGGGCGTGCTCGCAGCCCTACGCAAGATCGGCGGCGTGGAGCGGACCGAATACGTCGAAGGCGGCACGAGAGCCTGGGGCTGGGCGCCGAGGCACGCGGCGGGCCGCTTTCAGGAGTTCGCTTCTATCGAAACATCCTGATCACTCCGCGGACGACACCGACCAGGCTCACGTTGGTGGTCACGATCGGTTCGTAAGCGGGGTTCTCGGCGATCAGCTTGACGTGCCCGTTACCGCGCTCGAAGCGCTTCACGGTGGCGTCACCATCGACCAGGGCGACCACGATGGCTCCGTTGGTGGCCTCCTGCTGGGGGCGGACCAGGACGAGGTCGCCGTCGAGGATGCCGGCGTTGATCATGCTGTCGCCTCGCACGTGCAGCAGGAAGTTGCCTTCCTGGGCCATGTCGGGGGATAGGAGGACGTGGTCTTCGATGTTCTGCTCGGCCAGGATCGGGGAGCCGGCCGCGACGTTGCCGATCACCGGGACCGAGATCGCATTGCGCCGCTGGTTGTCGACAGCAGCGTCCTGCACGAGCTGGACGGTGCGTGACTTGCTGGGGTCGCGCTTGATCAGGCCTCGGCGCTCCAGCTGGTTGAGGTGGTTGTGGACGGTCGAGCTCGAGCTCAGGCCGACCGCCTCACCGATCTCACGCACGCTCGGCGGGTAGTTGCGGACCTTGTTTACGTACTTGATGTAGTCGAGGATCTTGTTCTGCCGTTCGGTGAGTTCACTCAATTTCGTGTTCTTCTCCAGCGCGTAGTGGGTACCGTTTGACCGATCCTAGCACTCTTGCCGGTTTGGTGCAAACCTTTGTTCGCTGCTCTTGACAATCGAACGCCCGTTCGTTACTGTTGCCCTCGAACAGATGTACGCCACAGGTTACGGGACTCATCCGCTGCGCTCCGGTCGCCGCATCCGGCCTGTGGGCCGCCTGGTGGTCGTGCTGCTGCTCGCGCTTGCGGTAAGCCTGAGCCTGGCTGTGGTAGCTCACGGGGGTACGGAGCCGGTTTACTCGACGGTCGTGGTCCAGCCGGGCGACACGCTGTGGTCGATCGCGGCCGAGCAGTATCCGTCGGACGACATTCGGGGCCGCGTAGTCGACATTGAGCGGGCCAACGGCCTGAGCAGCCCGCTGATCGAGGCGGGGAAGACGCTGCGCCTGCCGGCATAGCCGGCTTGCGGTAGCCTCCAGCCGTGGAGATCGTGCTGGTGACCCGCCAGGGCTGCCACCTTTGCGATGAAGCACTGGCGGCCCTGCGGTTACTCGGTATCGAGCCCGAGCTGCGCGACGTCGACGCGGACGACCTCTTGCACAATAAGTACGACTTCCGAGTTCCGGTCGTGTTGGTGGACGGGAGCGTGGTGGGAGAAGGGAAGATCGGCCTCGAGGCGATGAGGCGGGCGTTACACCTCGCTTGAGACGGTGATCACGCAATCGGGGGAGGAAAAATGGACGGAGTGCGACGTTTGACAGATCTTCGGCCAGGGCTCAATCCCGAAAGACTTCTCGCGCTCATGGAAGCTGCGGTGGCGCGATGCCGACTGGATCTTTCCGGCCGCGTGGTTTTCACGGAAGCCGCCACCGGAGCCTACTGCGTGACGCCGATTCTTGCGGCAATGGCGGGCGCAAAACATGTTTACGCACTGGCTAGAGCTACAGCTCACGGATCTATGGAAGAGGTCTCAAAAGGAACTCTCGGCCTGGCGGAGCGCGCGGGGGTCCACTCCCGGCTCGAGATCGTCACCGAGAAAAGCTCGGAACTTCTGGCCAGCGCCGATATTGTCACCAACAGCGGACATGTGCGGCCAATTGATTCGAAGATGGTCGCGTCGCTGAAATCCACGGCCGTGATTCCCCTGATGTATGAGGCATGGGAATTTCGACCAGACGATCTGGATCTCGATGCCTGCCGCAAAGCTGGGATCCGGGTCGCGGGAACCAACGAACGGCATCCCGCGGTCGACGTTTTCTCTTACTTGGGGACGATGGCGGCAAAGTTGCTCTTCGACGCGGGGATTGAAGTTCAGGGGAATCGCATAATCCTGGCCTGTGACAATCCCTTTCTCCCTTTCATCGAGAAAACGCTTCGAGGCATTGGCGCCGAGGTCGAGGCGGTTTCAAATCTCAGTTCGATCGCCAAAAGTCCTCGGAAGGTTGACGCTGTGCTCTGGGCGATGAAGCCCGGCGGTGCCCGGTTTTCCCACCAGGAAGCGGAAAGCCTTTCTCGAACTTCGAAGGGCGCAGTTCTCGTTCAGTACTGGGGAGACGTGGATGAAACCGCACTCGAGCGCTCAGGAATTGTTCGGTGGCCGGCGACCGCGCCCGGCCCCGGGCACATGGGCATCTTGCCTTCCGGAATCGGGCCGGAACCCATAGTTCGGTTGCAATCAGGCGGCCTGAAAGTAGGGGAGATCCTGTGCCGCGCCCCTGGCGCGCTCAAGCCGGGCGACCAGGAGTTCATCGATGCGATCTAGAGTTCTTCATATCGGACTCGGGCCGACAGCTGAGAGCGCTCTTGAGGCCCTTATTGAGCGCTTTGAAGTGGTTGCGCTCGTACGCGCACCGGAAGCGACTAGGGATGGACTGCCCGACCCGGTCATCGCCCTCGCTAACGAAAGTGGCGTGCCCGTTCACTCGGATACAGGTCTCATTGCCGTCGGCGTCCTGTTTTCGAAGTTGAAGCCAGACTGCGTGGTTATCTCGTCCTATAACCGCGTCGTGCCTGGCGACTGGCTAACTCAGAGTCGCTTCATCAACGTGCACTACGCGGACCTTCCGAAGTACCGCGGGCGGGCCACCGTGAACTGGGCCATATTGAACGGGGAGCCCGAAATCGGTATTTCGATCCACGGCGTACATTCGGGTCTCGACTCTGGAGACATCCTTTTTCGCAAGGTCATCCCGATCGGGGATTCTGAAACGGTCACAGATCTTTATCGACGGCTTAACGAAATTCAACGTGGAGCGCTTGCCGATGCGATAGAGAAAGCCGTGCGCGGCGAGCGTGGGCTGCCGCAGGACGAAAGCGCTGCAACTTACGCATGCGGCCGAAATCCGGAGGATGGAGAGATCGAATGGTCGGGCAGCACGCTCGGCATTTACAGGTTGGTGCGGGCTCTCACCTCGCCCTTTCCGGGAGCATTCACTTACTTCGAAGGCAAACGCCTTCTTATCCACAAAGCGGAACCCGCTCCGGATTCCCGGACCTTCGTGGGGAGGGTTCCCGGCCGAGTCATCGCAGTGTCCAGGTCAGCGGGATACGCGGACGTGCTGACCGCCGACGGTGTGCTCAGGATTTTTGAGGTCCAGAGGGACGAGGAAAAGCCGGTGGCCGCCAGTGAACTGATTCGTTCGACCCGCGACACGCTCGGACTGAGGAAATCGGATTTGATTGAAAGAATTGAGATGCTTGAGAAAGAACTCGCGATGAGGCAGGAGCTCCAACCCATCGTGGCCCCAAGACCCTCGGGGAAGGGTTAGGCACGTAGCCGTCCGGGCCTCAGGCTATGGTGCCGATATTAGTCCTTTAAGATAGCTTATGGTGAGCTGAGGCGGGCCCGGTGGATCTTGCGCGGCGAGTGCATCGGCTTTTGGACGAACGCGTCTGTTCCCCGGTGATTCAGCTCACGCTGAACCCAGTAGCGCTTTTCCTGTTGCTCGAGTAGCTCCGGCGGTAACGGATAGGGACCAAGCGTGCGTCGACCGACCTGCAGGAGATCGATCATTGCCAGTGCGTTTTCGCATTGGCGGTGCTTGATTTTGAGCCATGGCTTGATCCCAGCTAAGAACGGCTTGGCTTTGAGGCTGGAGGTCCGCCACGTCCAGCTATCCCGCGCGCGTCCTTGGTGTTGCGAAACCGCTACTACCCAACCGCTCCACACGCCTTGCATCCAGTCGAGGACAGCTCGATCGGTGTTTGAGACAACGACTTGCACTCCATAGACGTAGCGATCGCTTCTTGGTTCGAATGACCGCACGATGGCGATGCAGCCTTCGCCGTCCACGAAGCCGGCGGCGTACGCCCAGTCTGTGGGCTCTGGTTCAGCCAACGCCAGAACCAGCCTTAGGCGGAGCGCTGCAGGGCCGGCTCACTGTCCAGGCCGCGCATGAAGATTTCTAGCGGCAGAGCCGCCATCTCGAAGTCAGATCGCAGCAGCTCGAGGTCGGCGCCGGCCTGCTGGGCGCCTGCGATCGCCAGCTCCACGGTGCGCAGGGCGTCCCTGACGTAGCGCTCCAGGGCTTTGGGCGGCCGTCCGGCGAGGCTCTCGCGCCGCCACGCCTCCCGAACCTCGCTGGTCAGCTCGAGGAGCCTGGCGACCACTGTGGCGGCCATCTGACGCGTCTGAGGCTCTGACACGAGGCGATCCGCCGTCTCGCCGTAGGAGCGGATCAGACGCCGAAGCCGGACCTGGGTGCTGAGAGTACGCATGTTCGCCATCACAGCATAGCGAACATGTGTTCGAAATGCAACTGGCAGACACTCGCCTGGCTACGAAAGAGAAGCGCCGGGGCGGCGCCCGACGATCAGGTTGAAGAACCCCAGGGCCCAGCGATCCACCGAGGTCACCTCCACGCCGGCCCGCCTGACCGTGTCCGCCGTCCGGCGGTTGAAGTGGTCCTGCTGGAGGGCGACAAGCAGCGGATTGAGGGCTTCCTGCAGCAGCGCGAGCGGCAGCACGTGGCT
>JBGPYE010000218.1:0-3618 GCA_041493095.1 Candidatus Dormibacteraceae bacterium | reverse complement strand
GCTCGGGGAGCGAATCAACTCCGAGGTTCAGCTCGACTCCATGCGTTCGGTGCTCGCCGGCGAGATACCCGCCGAGCTCAGGGCCCAGGACGCGGACGAGCGGCTGCTCGAGCGCTTCGTACACGCTTACGGTGCATCCGCGACTTCTCGCTGCCGCCGCGACCTCGCACCCGATGAAGCCCGCGCCGATCACGTTGATGTGCTCGCGATCTTTGAGCTCGACACGCAGGGCGTCAGCGTCCGCCAGCTCTCGCAGATAAAGGCCGTTCGTCTCGAAACCCCGCAATCGGCGCGCGGATGACCCGGTCGCGATGCAGATGATGTCCCAAGGAATTGTTCGTCCGGTGTCGAACTCGGCGGCGTGCCGTTCCACGCCCAGGTCCACGACTCTTTCGCCCAGCACCAGCTCGACGTCCAGCTCGCGATACTGCCCGGCCGGCCGCAACCACAAGCGATCCCGCGCCACTGTTCCAAGCAGATATCCCTTGGAAAGATGGGGACGCTCGTACGGCATCACCGGCTCAGCGCCCACGAGAGTTATCTCACCGGCGAAACCCCCATCCCTCAGCCCAGCGGCAACCGCGTCGCCGGCCGGGCCGCCGCCGGCGATCAGCGCTCGGGTCGTGTCAGATCCCCACGAACCCAGAGGCTACGCCGTGGGTTCGCGGGGGCCCCGGGATTCCAGCTCGTGCAGACGGCGAAGGGACCAGACCAGGTAGCCGCCCAGGATCAGCACGGCGATCGCGTAGGCGCTGACGAGATAGATCAAGGGATCGGCTCCGGTTCGCGCGAGGAGGTGACCACCTGCCCCTGCTTGGCAGCCGCGGTCAGGGGCCCGTCGGCCAGTGTCTCGAGGCGGTAGCGGATCGCAATCATCACTGCAGCCAGCGCCAGCGTGCACGCCATCGTGAAGAGGAATGTCGCGAGCATCTCAGGCGGGAGCGCGTCGTTGACGATGATCGGCCCGGGGTGCTGGGTGCGCCACCAGGT
The DNA here is from genome assembly GCA_041493095.1 of Candidatus Dormibacteraceae bacterium. GTDB lineage: Bacteria > Chloroflexota > Dormibacteria > Dormibacterales > Dormibacteraceae > Palsa-870. The sequence goes on along the minus strand of JBGPYE010000218.1, from coordinate 2,628 downwards.
GACGCTGAAATGCACGACCGGCACGTCGATGAAACCGAAGATGCCGACCACCGCGGCGAAGCGGGCCGCCTGTCGCCCTGGCTCGGCCAGCCGCCGGACTAGCAGGTAACCGGCGTAGATGATCCAGAGGACAAGGGTCGACGTGAGCCTCGCGTCCCAGGTCCAGAACGTGCCCCAGATCGGCTTGGCCCACAGCATGCCCATCACGAGCGTGACCGTGGTGAAAACCAGGCCTACGAGGGCGCCGGCGCGCGCGAGCCGGTCGGCTGCAGCGCTCTCGTTGCGCAGGTAGATCGCGCCGCCGAGCAGCACGACGGCAAAGCAGCCGTAGGCCGCGATGGCCGAGCTCACGTGCAGGTAGAAGATCCGCTGCACGGGACCTTGCAGCGCGTCTGTCGGCGCATAGAAAAAGATCGCGACCGCCGCCAGCAACATCAACGCAACCGCGCCGGCGGATCCCTTCTCGTACTTATTCATCGAGCACGAATCGCGCGGCGAGTGACGTAAGCACGACAAACAGTATGTCGAAGTCGATGAGCAGGGCCAGGGCCTGGTCGTAGGTCCCGCTTGCACCCATCGCGACCTGCACCGCCTGGCCCCCTGCGACGATAAAAGGTATCCAGAGCGGGAGCGTGAGAATGGGGAGCAGCAGCTCGCGCGCGCGGAGGCGAGCCGCCATGGCGGCGAACAGGCAGCCCAGCGCGGCCATCCCGACAGTCGCGAGCAGCACGGCGGCGATGATCGGCGCCGACAGGGGAGTGCCGAAGAACAACGTCAATGCGGGCAGCAGCACAGCCTCGCACCCGACGAGAAGAAGGGTCGCGGCCAGCGCTTTTCCCGCGAAGATCGCGACGGGCGAAGCCGCCGTCATCAGCATTGCCTCGAGTGACGCCTGCTCGCGCTCAGCCGCGAACGTGCGGCCGAAGGCGACCAGGCCCGCAAACACCAAGGCCATCCACAGCACGCCCGGGGCGATCATCGGCGCGTTGTGCGAGTCGATCTGAAAGCCGAAGTTGGCGATGACCAGGGCGAGGACCACGAACTGGGCCAGCGCCGGCACGAGCTCTCGGGTCCGCCACTCCGCCCTCAGATCTTTGCGCGCTACCGCAAGCGCGACAGCGATGGTGTTGTTCATTGCACGATGTGCAGCCGGGTCGCGGTGCCGACCGACCGTCCGTGCCGCAGGACAAGCGTCCGCTGGCAGAGCCGGTTGGCCAGCGCATGATCGTGCGTCGCGAGCACGACGGTCCGATCCCGCATGACCGCGGCCAGCACGTCAGCCCCGTCCGAACCGAGGCTGGCGTCTGGTTCGTCGAGGACCAGGAGCTTTGGGTCGTGAAGGATCGCGCGGGCGATCGCGAGGCGCTGCTGCATTCCGCGGGAGAGCTGCCCCGCCGGTCGGCTCGTCACTTCGCTGAGGCCGACCATGGCGAGGGTCTCCGCCACACGCGAACGACTCACCCCCTGCAGGGTGCAGAAGAACTCGAGGTTCTCGGCCGCAGAAAGCGCAGGGTAGAGCCCGGGTGCGTGAGCGACAAAACCGATCCTGCGCCGTAGACGCCGGCGCTCTCTGAGGGCGTCGAGTCCCATGATCTCCAGCCAGCCTGAGGTCGGGCGTGCGGCCGTGGCCAGGATGCGAAGAAGGGTCGTCTTGCCCGCGCCATTCTCACCCAGCACGGCCATGTGCTCGCCGGTGTCGATGGTGAGGTCGATCGACTCCAGCGCGACCTCAGAGCCGAACCAGTGCGTGAGACCGTTCGCGACGAGGATGCTCATTTGTTTTCGTCCGAGGGCGTCTTGATCAGCGGCCACAGGACGAACGGCCCGGCGGCGAAAATGAGCAGCGTCGCCACGAGGAGCGTCATCTGGCTAAGGCGGGTACGCGCCGCCTCACCGCCGCGAGCTCAGAGGCTCGTTCGCCGACGTTGCCCAGAACCACGCCCACGATGATGATCGCCCCGCCGGCCCAGATCCACGTGACAAGCGGATTGACGAAGATCCGAAATGAAGCAGAACCGGCTTCATCGATGCCTGTGAGCACCACGTAGACGTCGGCCAGGGGAGTGGTGCTGATCGCCACGTGCGTCAAGGACTGCCCGCCCAGGCCGGCGTAGGTCGCTCGTCCGGGCTCGAGGGTGGACGTGCCGAACCGCATCGACCCAACCAACTCCGTGTGGTCGGCCAGCTGGCGTTCTTCGGAGCCGGCATACGTGAGCGTGTAGCCGGCGATGGTTACCTGCTGACCGGGCGCGAGGGTGACGACCTTGTCCTGCTGCCAGAAATGGGAAGCGGCGATCCCAGTCACGAGGACCGCAAGGCCTAGGTGCGCGAGGTACGCCCCGTACCGGCGCCGCTTGCGAATCAGCACTCCGTGCCTGGCGCGCCAGCCGCGTCCGAGCCGCGCGTACTGGGTGACGCAGGTGGCCACGACGGCGGCCACCAGCGGCAGCGCGACCAGTGCTGGAATCGACCTGACACCTCCGATGGCAAGCGCCACGAGCACGACCGCTGCGGCGCCGGCTGGCCAGCTCAAGGCACGGATCGAGGCACGGCCGGCCGCCCGCCGCCAGGGGAGCAGCGGGCCGGCGGCCATCACAGCGAGAAGAAGTAGGAACAGCGGGCCGGCGG
>JBGPYE010000249.1:0-3058 GCA_041493095.1 Candidatus Dormibacteraceae bacterium | reverse complement strand
TCCTTGAAGTCATAGCGCGTGCCGACTTCTCGGCGGGCCTGGTCGAGCGCGTTGGTCAGCTCCGCAGAGTCGAACTCTGAGACGACGTCGAATGAGAACTCAGCCACTGCTGGTGCTGAGGATTGCGTTCACTCCGACCACTACCGCGGCCACCGCGAGGGCGAGTCCGATCAGGGAGGTCAACGCCAGCAGGGCGCCGATGCCCAACGTCCCTTCGTCGAGTGGTTCCGGGACGGTGTCATATGGGTCCGGGCCGTAATCCAGGTCGTACACGCTTTCCTGCTTTGCGCGCTCGACCAGCTCGTCGAGCACCGGTTTGCCGCCGGGCGGAAGGGGCTTGCCGCTCAAGTTGGCGACGGCCTCCTTGAGGTTGTCCCGAGTGTGTCCGAGCTCGGCCACGACCATGTCCAGCGTTTGGGTCGCCGCGGGGGTCGGATGTTCCCGCCGAAGGTCCGCGATGATGCCGTAGAGGCTCACAGTCCCGATTCATAACAGAAGCCGGGCGCGCCGTGCAGTTCTGTCAACGGTCGGGGCATACACTTAGACCGAGATGAGTGTGGAAGCGAAGTCCAAAGCCGCGGCGAAAAAGACGCCAATTCACCCCAACACCTGGGTGTTTCACGAGGGAGAGTTCACCCGCTACCACGACGTCAGGCTGGGGCTGATGACGCACGCGCTTCACTATGGAACCGGCGTGTTCGAAGGCATTCGAGCCTACTGGAACGAAAAGAAGGAGCAGCTTTACCTGCTTCAAGGCGCGGCGCACTACGAGCGTATGCGACGGTCGGCCAAGGTCATGCGGATGACTCTTCCGCATTCGACAGAGGAGCTGGTCAACTTCACGCTCGATCTTCTTCGGCGCAACGAGTTCAAGTCGGACGTCTACATCCGACCTCTGCTCTACACCTCGAGCGAAGAGATTGGCGTGCGCCTGCACAACCTCAACCACAGCTTTTTCATCTACGCCATCCCGTTCGGCAATTACGTTGAGATCGACGATGGCATTCGCTGCATGGTCAGCACGTGGCGGCGAGTCCCCGACCAGTCGCTGCCGGCTCGCGCCAAGATCACGGGTTCCTACGCCCAGTCGGCTCTGGCCAAGTCGGAGGCTGTCGAAGCCGGCTTTGACGAGGCGATCGTGCTCACGGTTGACGGGCATGTTTCCGAGGGATCGGCCGAGAACCTGTTCATGTTCAGGGATGGCGCCTTCGTCACCCCTCCGGTCACCGACGACATCCTCGAAGGTGTGACACGGACACTGATCATCAACCTCATCAAGGATGAGCTCGGCCTGCCCGTGATCGAGCGCTCGATCGACCGCACCGAGCTGTACATCTGTGAGGAGCTGCTGCTCTGCGGCACCGGCGCGCAGATCTCGCCGGTGGTCGAGGTCGACCGCCGTCCGGTCGGGAACGGCAAGGTCGGTGAGTTCACGCAGGAGCTGCAGAACATCTACTTCGGCGCTGTTCGCGGCGACTCGCCGAAATTCAAGGACTGGACGATCCCGGTCTATTAGCGATGTTGCGTGTAGGCCGGATTTATTCCGGCCGTCCCCAGCTTTCCTGAATAACTCCACGCATTGTTGGGAGTGACTATTTGAGAAGTAGCATCCCGCGCAAGGTGAGCGCCGGCCTTTGCGAATCGTTGGTCGGGACTCCCGACGCGATGAGGGCCGGGTGACCTCGAATCCAAGTTGAGAGGCCCGATGAAGGGAACCGCGAGGTTCCCTCTCATATGAAGGTTGTGGTCGCGCCGAATGCGTTCAAGGGCAGCCTGTCGGCTTCTGAGGCTGCGGCCGCCATCGCACGCGGCGTCCGCCAGGTGTTCCCGGATGCCGAAATCGTCGAGGTTCCGGTCGCTGATGGCGGGGACGGAACCATGGAAGCGCTGGTCTCGGCTCACGATGGAACGCTTCACCCGATCGAAGTCGAGGGCCCGCTGGGTGACCCGGTCACCGCCGCGTACGGCCTTATCGACGGCGGGCGTAGCGGTGTGGTCGAGCTGGCCTCCTCCAGCGGATTGGCCCTGATCTCAACCGACCGGCGAGACCCGCGACGGGCCTCAACCTACGGTTTCGGGCAGCTGCTCGAAGCGGTGCGCAAGACAGGCGTCGCCGCGGTCATCGCGGGGATTGGCGGGTCGGCGACCAACGACGGCGGCGCTGCGATGGCCCAGGCGCTGGGCTACCACCTCCTTGACGCCTCGGGTCGCGATCTTCCGCGGGGTGGCGCAGCGCTGGTCCACCTCGAGCGCATCGAACGCCCACGCGAAGCGTGGTGGGAATCGGTCGAGATCAAAGTGGCGTGCGATGTCGACAACCCACTCATCGGACCGCGGGGTGCGAGTGCCGTCTACGGGCCGCAGAAGGGCGCTGACGAGCAGACCGTCCGCGAGCTCGATGCTGGGCTGGCCAGGCTTGCCACAGTGATTGAGCACGACCTCGGAAAGCGCGTCGCCGATGTGCCCGGAGCAGGCGCCGCCGGAGGCACCGGCGCGGGAATGATCGCCTTCCTCAACGCACAGCTGGTCCCCGGCGCGCCTCTGGTCGTTGAGGCGAGCGGGTTCGACGCGAAAGTGCAAGGCGCCGACCTTGTGATCACCGGCGAAGGGCAGGCTGACGAACAGACCGCTTCCGGCAAAGCACCTGGCGAGGTGGCAAAACGCGCCAAAAAGGCTAGAATCCCGGTTCTCTTGATCGCCGGGACCAAAGGGCCCGGCTGGGAGGCGTTGAGCGAGCTGGGAGTCAGCTCGATCGCAACGCTGGATGAGGAAGGTGAAAATCTGCAGCAGTTGATGCTAGACGCCGGCCAAATGCTGACGCGGGCCACAGTGCGGGCCTGTCAGGAACGCCGTTGGGAATAGACGAAAAAGAGACGCCGACGAAAGACGGCCTCGAACCCACCGACGTCGACCTCGTCAAGGCTTACCGAAATGGTGACGTCCACGCCTTCGAGGAGCTTCACCGGCGATACGTCGCGTCCATCTACCGGTTAGTACGCCGCAAGCTGGGCGACGCGCTGCTGGCGGAAGACATCGCCCAGGAGACCTTCATGAAGGC
>JBGPYE010000239.1:0-3256 GCA_041493095.1 Candidatus Dormibacteraceae bacterium | reverse complement strand
TCCAGGCCGAGGGCCGCAGCCTCACCACGATCGAAGGCATGGCCAAGGATGGGGTGCTGCATCCGCTGCAGCAAGCCTTCTGGGACGAGCACGGACTCCAGTGCGGCTACTGCACACCGGGCTTCATCATGGCCGCCGCCTATCTCCTCGATCAGAACCCGAACCCGACGGAGGATGAGATCCGCCGAGGCCTGGAAGGCAACCTCTGCCGGTGTACGGGCTACGTGAACATCGTGAAGTCAGTACAGGCCGCGGCGAAGACGATGGGCGGTGCTCACGCCAAGCCGGTCGAGGGCCAATCCGCCGCGCGGAGGAGCTGACATGGCTATTACCACGATGATCGGAGCGAGGATCCACCGCCGCGAAGACCCGCGCCTCATCACCGGGCACGGTCGATTCATCGACGACATGACGCGGCCGGGCATGGCCCACATGACCGTTGTGCGCAGCCCATACGCCCACGCCAAGATCCAGTCCATCGATCTCACCGAAGCCAAGAAGGCGCCCGGTGTGCACGCCGTCTATACATACGCGGACTTCAAAGACCACATCTCGGGCGGACTCCCGGTTACCGCGTCTTTCGTAGCCGAGAAGAAGTTTGTGCCCAATCAGTTCCCAATCGCGCATGACGAGGTCGTGTACCAGGGCGAACCGGTCGCCGTCGTGATTGCCGACCAGCGATATCAGGCCGCCGATGCGGCATTGCTGGTCAAGGTCGATTACGAGCCGTTGCCGGCGGTCATGGATATCGAGAAGGCGATGGAGAAGGGAAGCCCAAAGGTGCATACAGGCGGCCCCGACAACATCGGCTGGGATCTGACCTATTCGCCAGATTCACCGGAAGCGTGGAAAGAAGCTGACGTGGTGGTCAAAGAGCGAATTCTTCAGCAGCGGCTATTTCCGATCGCGATAGAGGCCCGCGGCGTGGTCGCCGAATATGACAACTACGACAAGCGCCTCACGCTTTGGACCTCGAGTCAGATTCCTCATTTCGTCCGGTTGTTTGTGGGGACCGCCTGCGGACTGGCCGAAAGCCAGGTGCGCGTCATCGCCGGCCCGGATGTTGGCGGCGGCTTCGGAAGCAAGATCCGGCCGTACCCCGAGGAGTATCTGGCCAGCATCGCGTCAAAGCTTGCGAACCGGCCGGTCAAGTGGATGGAAGGACGTTCGGAGAACCTGGTGGCGACGACGCACGGCCGCGGCCAGATCTTCGACATCGAGGCAGGAGCCAAGAAAGACGGAACGCTGGTCGCTCTGAAAGTGACCCAGTACATCGACCTCGGCGGGTATCAAGGGGTTTTCGGAGCCTTTCAGGCAGTCGCCTGCCTGCTGTCGGGTGGCGCATACAAGTGGAAGCACATCGCCGCTCGCACCGTCGGGGTCCTGACCAACAAGACATCGACCGATCCTTATCGGGGGGCCGGCCGGCCTGAGGCCACTCACCTCGTCGAGCGGGCGATCGACCTGGTCGCGCGCGAGATCGGGATGGACCCCGTGGAGGTGCGGCGAAAGAACTTCGCGACCGAATTCCCTTTCACCAACAACTTCGGACTCGTTTACGACTCCGGGAACTACGACAAAACGCTGGATAAGGCGCTAGACCTCGTCAACTACAAAGACCTGCGTCGCGAGCAGGAAGCCCTCCGCAAGCAGGGTCGCTATCTGGGCATCGGCCTATCGACCTGGATCGAGATCTGCGGACTCGGGCCAAGCGCCGCGACAGCTCCGGCAGCCGGGGTGGCTCTGGTCGAGGCGTCACAAGTTCGCGTCCATCCCACCGGCGGCGTGTCGGTGTACGTGGGTACTCACTCACACGGCCAGAGCCATGACACTACCTTTGCCCAGATCGTGGCGGATACGCTCGGCGTGCCGTACGACTCGATCGAGATGCGGCATGGGGACACGGCAGAAGGTCCCGCCTTCGGCTACGGCACCTACGGCAGCCGCAGCCTGGCGGTGGGTGGAATGTCAATCCGCATGTCCTGCTTGAAGGTGGTCGACAAGGCCAAGCGGCTGGCGGCGCATTTGCTCGAGGCGGCAGAAGACGACATCGTTTTCGACCAGGGCCGCTTCCATGTCAAGGGCAGTCCCGAAAAGTCGAAGGCATTCGGCGAGATCGCGTTCGCCAGCTACGGAGCGGGCCTGCCGGAAGGAATGGAGCAGGGCCTAGAAGCAGTCAGCTACTACGATCCACCCAACTTCACGTGGCCGTTCGGCGCGCACATCTGCGTGGTCGAGGTCGACCCGGAGACGGGCGCCGTAGACGTACGCAAGTACGTCGCGGTCGATGACTGCGGCAATGTGATCAACCCAATGGTCGTCGAGGGTCAAATTACCGGCGGCATAGTCCAAGGGATCGCCCAGGCGCTCTTTGAGGAGGTTGTGTACGACGAGGAGTCTGGCCAGCTGAGGACGGGGACTTTGACCGATTACATGGTCCCGACAGCAAACGAGATTCCGGAGCTGGTGCTGGGCAGCACCGTGACCCCAAGCCCGTCCAATGCGCTGGGTGTGAAGGGAATCGGCGAGGCCGGCACCATCGCGAGCTCTGTCGCGGTGATCAATGCAATCTGCGACGCGCTGTCGCCGTTCGGAATCAAGCATGTCGATATGCCGGCGAGCCCGGACAGGCTCTGGAAACAGATCCAGCAGGCGCGCGCCGGCTCCAACGGTGCAAAGGAGGCACGCAAATGATCCCGGCCGCATTCGAATACGCCCGCGCCTCCTCAGTCGAGGAGGCCTCGAAGCTGCTCAAGAAATATGGCGAAGACGCCAAGGTGCTGGCGGGGGGCCACAGCCTGATTCCGCTCATGAGGCTGCGCCTCGCGCAGCCCACAGCGCTTGTCGACATCAACGGGATCAAAGGCCTCGACCAGATCAAGGAGGACGGCTCGAAGCTGCGCTTCGGCGCGTTGGTGCGTCACGTGACGATCGAGCACTCAGCGGTGGTCAAGGAGAAGCTGCCGATCCTTGCCGAGGTGGCAAGCGAGGTGGGTGACAACCAGGTTCGCAACATGGGAACGATCGGCGGCGTGGTCGCGCACGCGGATGCTGCGGGTGACTATCCGACGATCGCCCTGATGCTCGACGCGGAGATCGTGACCAACAAGCGCACGATCGCCGCCAAGGATTTCTTCAAGGACCTGTTCACGACGCCGCTTGCCGCGGACGAGATCGTCACCGAGATCGTGTTCCCGGTGGCGAACGGACCGCACAAGTACATCAAGTTCCGGCGGCGTCTTTTCGATTGGGCGAT
>JBGPYE010000049.1:0-8322 GCA_041493095.1 Candidatus Dormibacteraceae bacterium | reverse complement strand
TCTGAGGTGACGTATCCCCCCCGGCCGACGAAGCCGCTGACGATGTACGCAACCGCTTTGAACTTGTGCCTTGCGAGGATTGGAAAGGCATTCGTGAACAGGTCGGAATATCCGTCGTCGAAGGTGATGACGACCGGTTTCGACGGCAGCGGCTCTTTGCCGGCGAAGTACGCTCGGATGTCGTTCAGGTCAACCGGGTGGTACCCGTCTCTCCAGAGCACGTCCACCTGCGCGGCGAAGTCAGCAGGTGAGACCGAGAGCTTGTAGCCAAGCAAGTCGGTCCGCATCGAGGGCGGCTCGCGAATGTAGTGGTACATCAGGATCGGAACCGTGATGTTCACCCGCCCCAGGGGTACCACGTCCACTCGCGATATGAAGTAGTCGTGGTCGAAGGACGGCGGCGGCGCAAAGGAAATCAGGCTCACAGCGCGGCTGGAATGCAGCATTTTCGATGCCGAGCTGACGATCACCGGCTGGCCGACCTGGACCATGAAGAGGGTCGCTGTCACGGTCAGGAGGAGGGCGGCCGCCCGCACGATGGTCACCATCGTCGATAGCTTAAGGTCGTACGGAGTTGAAGACGATCGCGGTCGACGTCAACCCCGCGACCCGTTCCGTGGTGACTGGCACGGAGGTGTACACGCGCGAGGTGTCGTCGCGCCTGCGGGCCGCCGCGCCCGACCTCAATTTCCGGTTCTTCGCGTCGCGCCCCCGCGCCGGCCTGGGCGTCGACGTGGTGGTCATTCCATTCCGCCGGCTCTGGTCGCAGGTCCGCCTTCCGATCGCCCTCGCCGCAGCTCGGCCCGATGTGCTTTTCGTCCCTGCTCACGCGATTCCGTTTGCGTGGCCGGGGACGGCGCTGACGGTGGTGCACGACCTTGCCTTCTTGCGCCACCCTCACGCGTACACGGCGACCGAGCGGGCTTACCTCCGACTCACCACCTGGTGGGCGGTGCAGCGCTGCCCGCTCCTGATCGCGGTTTCGGAATCCACCAAAGCGGACCTCGTCGCGGCCTACAGAGTGCGACCTGATCGGATCCGCGTGGTGCCGCTCGGCGCGACGCCCCCTACGCAGATGCAGGCTCCCGCGTCGCGCCTGGCCGAGCTCGGGCTGAACGGCAACTTCGTGCTCCAGGTCGGACGCATCGAAGCCCGCAAGAACCAGGCCGCCGCGCTCGCGGCCATCGAGCGGTTGGACGGCGTCACCCTCGTGGTCGCAGGTCCCGAGCGCGACGGCGCCCTGGCTGCAAAGCTGCGCGCTTCACCGCATTGCCGCGTGCTCGGTAGGGTCGACCAGCCGACGCTCGAGCTGCTCTACAAGCACGCGAGCGCGATCGTCGTGCCGAGCCTGTATGAGGGGTTTGGGCTTCCCGTGCTGGAGGCGATGGCCCGCGGAAAGGTCGTGGTGGCGGCCAAGTCCTCTTCCCTGCCTGAGGTTGGCGGTGACGCCGCCCTCTACGTCCACGACGCTTCCGACCCCGAACAGCTCGCGAAGGTGCTCGAGGTCGCACTCGGCGACCAGAAGCTGCGCACCAGCCTGGGGCGCGCGGCGCGCGCTCGGGCGCGTAAGTACACCTGGGAAAAGACGGCCGCCGGGGTGGCGGAGGTTATTCGAGAGCTCGTTTAGCCGGCTGTCCCACGGCGCGATCGATCGCCCGCCACGTGAGGGTCGCCGCGCGTGACCAGCTGAACTGGGCGGCGCGCAGGATGCCCCTGTGCCTGAGGTCAGCCGCCAGGTCGGTATCGCCGATGACCCGCTCGAGCGCCTCTCGCCATTCGTTCGGGCTGGCGGCATTGACCACGAGGCCGGCGTCGTCGACCACCTCGGGCAGGCTCGACCGCTCCGAAACCACGACCGGCGTGCCGCAGGCCATCGCTTCGAGCGGCGGTAGGCCGAAGCCCTCGTACCAGGCCGGGTGGGCGAGCACGCGAGCCAGGTTGTAGACAGCCGGCAGGTCGGCCGGATCGAGTCCCTCGATGTGGTGCAATCCCGGCCCCAGGCGCGCCATCCGTTCGCGGATCGGTTCGTAGAGCCAGCCCCAGGCGCCGACCACGACCAGGTCCGGCCGGTCGCGCATCATCGCCCACGCCTCGAGCAGCGTCTCCAGGTTCTTGCGCGGTTGGACTGTGCCGACGAAGAGGATGAACCGCTCGGGCAGCTTCAACCGCGCGCGTGCGGCCGCGAGGTCGGCGCCGCTCATCGGCGTGAAGCTAGGGGAAACGCCGTGGGGCACGACCTGGATCCGCGACCGCGGGATGCCGAAGATGTCGACGATGTCGTCCGCGGTGTGCTCCGAGACCGCGATCACCACGTCAGCGCGCAGGACCGACCTCGGCACCACAAAGCGCGTGCTCAGCGGCTGGCGCCCGGGGAACCATTTTGGGTTGCGGTAGATCGCGAGGTCATGGACCGTGATCACCGACGGGCACCCGACGTCGCCCAACGGTAGAACGCCCGCCGGTCCGAAGAATGCATCGGGTTTCAGCTGCCTGATACGAGCCGGCCACTGCATGTGGCGGCCGATGAAACGCGTGCGTGGAATCGGCCGATAGCTGCTGTTTGGCACATGGATGAAGGCGCCGGGCGGACCGAAAACGGTGAGCCGGCAGTCGGGCCGGTCGACCGACATCGCGTGCAGGATCTGCGTGGTGTAGACGCCGACGCCGGCGCGAGGCCGCTCGAGCCCGGACCCATCGACGACTATCTGTAGGCCTGTCAAGTCCTTACCGAAGGTACGACTGATTCCTCTTCAGGACCTCGAAATTCTCCAGCGCCAGCCCGGTCCCTCTAACAACCGAAGTCTGCGGCTCGTCGGCCACGACGACGGGTATCCCGGTGTGCATCGCCAGGTAGCGGTCGAGCCCGCGCAGCTGCGCTCCCCCACCCGACAGCACGATGCCGCGGTCGAAAATGTCGGACGCCAGCTCCGGCGGCGTTTCCTCGAGCACGTCCCGCACGGCCCCGACGATCAATCGCAGCGGTTCCTGGATCGCCTCCGTGACCTCATTCGACGTGATGTCGATGTTCTTCGGAAGTCCCGAGATCAGGTCCCGCCCGCGCACCTCGGTGACCAGCGGTTCCCTCATCAAGACCGCGGACCCGACCGCGATCTTCACCTCTTCCGCCGTGCGCTCTCCGATCAAGAGGTTGTGCTTGCGCTTCATGTAGGTCGTGATCGCGTCATCGATACGGTTCCCGCCGACGCGAATCGAATGAGCCACGACCATCCCCGAAAGCGAGATCACCGCAATCTCAGTGGTACCACCGCCGACATCGCAGATCGCGTTGCCCCGCGGCTCCGAGATCGGCAGACCCGCGCCGATCGCTGCAGCGAGAGGTTCGTCGATCAGCCAGGCTTGGCGAGCGCCGGCGGAAATCGCCGCCTCGGTAACCGCGCGACGCTCCACCGAGGTCACACCCGACGGGACGCAGATCATGATCTCCGGCTTGAAAATTCGCTGGCGCCCCTGGACCTTCCCGATGAAGTGGTGAAGCATCCCCTCGGTCACGACGAAATCCGCGATCACCCCGTCGCGCATCGGGCGCACCACCTGGATCGTGTCGGGCGCGCGGCCCAACATTTCGAGAGCCTCCTTCCCCACCGCGAGAATGCGCGTGCCGTCGCGGTTGGTGGCCACCAACGAGGGTTCGTTGATGACGATCCCCTCACCCTTGACGTAGATCAGGACGGTCGAGGTGCCGAGGTCGATCCCAATCTTTTTGGACAGCACCTATTCGTAGGTTTGGCCGGACGCGCCCTTGGCCTCGTCCACCGTGGTCGACTCGATCCGTGCTCCGACCGAAGCCAGCTTGCCCGCTAGGTCCTCGTAGCCACGCTCGACATGCCACGAGTTGCGCAGCACGCTCGTGCCTTCGGCGCACATCGCCGCGATGACAAGCGCGGCGCCCGAGCGGATGTCGGGGATGGCCAGGTCGGTGCCGCGCAGCCTGCACGGGCCGTGGACGACGGCATGCAGCCGTCCCTGGACGGTGATCCCCGCACCCATCTTGGCGAGCTGGGTCACATGTTGGAAGCGGTTTTCGTGCACGTACTCGGAGATGACCGTCTCGCCGTCGGCCTGGGTCATGAGCGCCATGTACTGCGCCTGCAGGTCGGTGGGGAAACCGGGGAACGTCCAGGTCGACATGTCGTTCGGCTTCAGTCGCGATTGCGGCTTGCGCCCAACCCGAAACCATCCCTCGCCGGAATCGACGTGCGCGCCGGCCTGCTCCAGCTTGAGCAGAACCATGTTGAGGTCCTCGGGCCGGCTGCATTCCAGGCGAAGCTCGCCGCCGGTGGCAGCCACCGCGAGGGCGTAAGTCCCGGCTTCGAGGTAGTCGGCGATGACGGTGTGGTCAGCCCCGCCGAGCTCGCTCACTCCATCGACGACGAGCCGTTCGGTGCCGATGCCTTCGATGCGCGCGCCCATCTTGACCAGCAGCCGGCACAGATCCTGGACGTGCGGCTCGCGGGCGGCGTTGAAGATCTCGGTCCGGCCCTGGGCCAGCACGCCCGCCAGCAGGATGTTCTCGGTCCCGGTGACCGTCGGCAGGTCGAAGACGATGCGCTCACCGCGCAGCCGGTCCGCCTCGGCGACGATCTCTGTTGCTGTTTCGGTGATGCGCGCGCCCATCTGGCGCAGCCCGCGAAGGTGCTGCTCCACGCGCCTCGCGCCGATATCGTCGCCGCCCGGCCGCGGCAGCCGCGCGCGTCCGAAGCGTCCGAGCAGCGCGCCGAGCAGCACGATGGTCGCCCGCATGCGGCGACCGAGATGGTCGGGCACCTCGGTGCCTTTTGCGCCGGCCATACGCATGCTCACGGTGCCGGAGCCTTCGGTCTTGCCACCAAGCCGGGTGAGGATCTCGGCCATGACTGTCGTGTCGGTCACCTTGGGAACGTTGCTCAACGTGACGGTCTCCTCCGTCAGGAGAGCGGCTGCCATCTCGGGCAAGGCGGCGTTCTTCGAGCCACTGATGCAGATGTTGCCCGCCAGCTGAGCCCCGCCGGTGATCCGCAGCGCGTGCTGCTGCGCGCCGGCCATAGAACTTTCTATCTGCGCATCCGCGCCAGGCGCAGTCGCGCTTCCGCCATGGCCAGCGCGTTCTGGAACTCGATCTCTTCGGCAGTTGTGAGCGTCCCGGCCAGCCTCTCCTGCGCGCGCCGGCGCGCCTCCTCGGCCTTCTCAATCGAGATCTCGTCGGCGTGCTCGGCCACGTCGGCGAGCACCGTGACCCTGTCGGGCAGCACCTCGAGGAAACCTCCTCCGACGAAGAGGACTTGTTCGGTTCCGCCAATGGTTTCCTGGATTCGAAGCGGCCCCGGCTTGAGGATCGTCATCAGAGGCGCGTGGCGCGCGAGGACGCCAAGCTCTCCGTCCGCGCCGTTGGCGATGATGAACTCGACGTCACCCTCAAAGAGGCTCCGCTCAACACTGACGACCCGCAGCGGATATTTCACCTCCACCTCCTCCGCAGGGGGAGGTCGGCGGGCAGCGCCGGGTGGGGGGACGCGCCAAATCTCTTCACCTAAGAAGCCTGACGCTTTTTCATCTCTTCACCTTGTGCGCGCGCCTCGTCGATGGTGCCCACCATGTAGAAAGCCTGCTCCGGCAGGTCGTCGTGCTTCCCGTCGAGGATCTCCTTGAACCCACGCACGGTCTCGAGGATGGGCACCGACTTGCCCTCACGCCCGGTGAAGCGCTGCGCGACGTTGAACGGCTGGGACAAGAAGCGCTGGATCTTGCGAGCCCGCGACACGGCCTGCTTGTCCTCGTCCGACAGTTCTTCCATGCCGAGGATGGCGATGATGTCCTGCAAATCTTTGTAGCGCTGCATCGTCTTCTTGATGCCCTGCGCAACGTCGTAGTGCTCCTGCCCGACGATCGAGGGCTCGACGAAGCGGCTCGATGAACCCAGGGGATCGATGGCGGGATAGATGCCGATCTCGACCAGCGACCGCTCGAGACGCACTGTCGCGCCAAGGTGGGCGAACACGGTCTGGATGGCGGGGTCGGTGTAGTCGTCGGCCGGCACGTAAACCGCCTGCACCGACGTGATGGAGCCCTTGCTCGTCGAGGTGATACGCTCCTGCAGCTCGCCCATCTCGGTCGCAAGCGTGGGCTGGTAGCCGACGGCGGAAGGCATGCGGCCCAACAGCGCCGACACTTCGGACCCCGCGAGCAGGTAGCGAAAAATATTGTCGATGAAGAGCAGGGTGTCCGCGCCCTCCGCGTCGCGGAAGTACTCCGCCATGGTCAACCCGGTCAGCCCCACCCGCGCCCTCGCGCCCGGCGGTTCGTTCATCTGCCCGAACACGAGCGCGGTCTGCGGCAGCACGCCAGCGTCCTGCATCTCGTGATACATGTCGTTGCCCTCGCGCGTGCGCTCGCCCACGCCGGCGAACACCGAGCGGCCTTTGTGCTGGTACGCGATGTTGCGGATGAGCTCCTGCACGATGACGGTCTTACCCGTCCCGGCGCCTCCGAACAGCCCGATCTTCGAGCCCTTGGCGAACGTGCAGATGAGGTCGATGACCTTGATCCCGGTCTCCAAAATCTCCACCTTGGCCTGCTGCTCGGAGACCGGCGGCGCAGGCCGGTGGATCGGCCATCGCGTGATCCCTTCCGGGGCAGGTTCGTCATCGATTGGGGCGCCGATCACGTTGAACATGCGGCCCAGCGTCTCGACGCCGACAGGAACTGAGATCGGACCGCCGGTCGCCCTCACCGGGTCGCCTCGGCGGAAGCCCTCGGTCGCGTCCATCGCGATGGTGCGCACGACGTTGTCGCCGATGGCGCCCTCGACCTCGAGCACTACTGTTCGCCCGTCGCCCGTCTTGACCTCGAGCGCCTCGAACAGCTCCGGCTGCTCGCCAGGCGGAAACTCGACGTCGACCACGGCGCCGATGACCTGGCTGACACGACCGTCTTTGGTCGTCTTCTTCTCCGGCTTGGGTGCATGTTTTGTCTTGGCCATCTATTCGCCCTCCCTCAGCTCGACGCCCGCATGGCTTCGGCGCCGCTAACGATCTCCATCAGCTCTGTGGTGATGCCGGCCTGGCGGACCTTGTTCGCGTACAACGTGAGCGCGTCGATCAGGTCGCCGGCGGCATCGGTCGCGTTCTGCATCGCGATCATCTTGGCCGAGTACTCGCTGGCCTTGTTCTCCAGAACGGCCTGGAACACCTGCGTCTCGACGTATCGAGGAAGCAGGCCGTCGAGCACCGACTCAGGGTCGGGTTCGTAGATATAGTCGGCCCGCGGGCCTTCGCTCTTTCCAGCCTCGCGGGTCGGGATCTCTGCCGGGATCAGCACGTGGATCTCCGGCTCTTGCTTCATGGTCGAGATCCACTTCGAGTAACAGAGGATGACTGCGTCGGTGTTGCCCTTCGCGTACTCCTCGAGGGCAACGGTGATCGCCGGGAGGACTTCGGCCACGGTCGGCCTGTCCGATACGCCGCTCACCTCCGCGATCACCTCGCGGCGGTAGCGGAGCAGGAAATCGCGGCCTTTGCGGCCGATCGTGACGTAGCGCTGGCCCTCGGTGTGGTGTTCATTCATGTAGCGCGTGGCGGCGCGGATGTTGTTCACGTTGATGGCCCCGCACAGCCCCTTGTCCGTCGTCACCAGGATCATCACGGCGCGCTTGCCTTCACGGCGCACAAGGAACGGGTGCTTGTACTCGGTCGCGCGCTCGGCCGTCGTCTGGAGCACCTCGAGCATCTTCTCGGAGTAAGGACGCGTGGCCTGGACCGCGGCCTGTGCGCGCTTCAGCCGAGTCGCCGCTACGACCTGCATCGCCTTGGTGATCTTCTGCGTGTTTCGGATCGAGTCGATCCGCCGGACGATGTCCCTGAATGCCGGCACTTACTTTGCCTTGGGCTTCTTGGGTTTCGGTTCGTCGGCGATCGCGGCTCGGATCCGGTCGAGCTGCGACGGCCTGTCGTCCTCAGACTCGGCTTTCTTGGGTGCGTGAGCTTTGGGCGCCTCTGGCCGCGCCTGGGGCTTCGCTTCGATCGTGGCAGCGGGCGCTTGCGGCTTCGCTTCGGTCGTGGCAGCAGGCGCTTGCGGCTTCGCTTCGGTCGTGGCAGCAGGCGCTTGCTTCGCTTCGGTCGTGGCAGCAGGCGCTTGCGGCTTCGCTTCGGTCGTGGCAGCGGGCGCTTGAGGCTTCGCTTCGGTCGTGGCAGCGGGCGCTTGAGGCTTCGCTTCGGTCGTGGCAGCGGGCGCTTGCGGCCTCGCTTCGGCCGTGGCTGCCGGCGCCTGTGCCTTCCGGTCCACCTTAGCGGCAGAGGTTTGCGGCTTCGGCTCCGCCTTGGGAGCTGG
>JBGPYE010000164.1:0-4735 GCA_041493095.1 Candidatus Dormibacteraceae bacterium | reverse complement strand
AGCGACGCAGAGATGTTGACCCGCCTGACCAGAGAGCTTGACGGGGTTGTAGGAGTGGTGGATCGGCTCAGCTACCGCTGGGACGACAAAGACAATTGGCCGGTTCAGCCGGTGTCGCCTGAGCGCACCTTCAAGGCGGTCTAGCTAAAGCCACTCCACGAGTTGGGTTATGTCCCGAAGCGTACGGGTCTTTCGGCACTCGATTGGCGCTGCTGACAGGAACAGGCTGGAGACCGGCGACACGTCGCCAACTCATTCCGTTCACAGATACAGAGAGGTAACCACCATGCAAGCACTCGTATATCACGGGCCCGGGAAACGATCCTGGGACACCGTTCCCAACCCGACCATTCAGGCGCCGACAGACGCGATCGTCAAGATCGACACGGCGACCATCTGCGGTACCGACCTTCACATCCTCAAGGGCGACGTGCCCGCCGTTAAGCCAGGCACCATCCTCGGCCACGAGGCGGTGGGCACCATCGTCGAAACCGGCGCAGCCGTCACCAACTTTCAGATCGGAGACCACGTCCTGGTTTCCTGCATCACCTCTTGTGGCAGCTGTCGATTCTGCAAGGAGGCCCGCTACGGCCAGTGCACCGGAGGCGGTGGCTGGATCTTCGGCCACCTGATCAATGGGCTGCAGGCAGAGTACGCCCGCGTCCCGTTCGCGGACAACTCGCTGTACAAGGTTCCGTCCGGACTCACCGATGAGCAGGTCCTGTTCCTGTCCGACATCCTTCCGACATCCTTCGAGGTGGGCGTCCAGAACGGGCGCGTACGACCGGGGGACACCGTGGCCGTCGTGGGCGCGGGCCCGATCGGCCTGTCAGCAGTCATGACCGCCAAGCTGTACACGCCTGCTCGGATAATCGTGATCGACCTCGACGACGGCCGCCTGGCGAAAGCCAAGGAGTTCGGCGCTGACGTCACCATCAACAACGGTCGCGAAGATGCGGTCAAGCGGGTCTTCGAGCTGACGGGCGGTCTCGGCGCCGACGTCGCCGTCGAGGGGGTTGGTATCCCGGCCACCTTCGAGCTCGC
Organism: Candidatus Dormibacteraceae bacterium; assembly: GCA_041493095.1. GTDB lineage: Bacteria > Chloroflexota > Dormibacteria > Dormibacterales > Dormibacteraceae > Palsa-870. The sequence continues at coordinate 3,691 of JBGPYE010000164.1, read as the reverse complement.
CGCAGAACTGATCCGAGCCGGCGGGACGCTCGCCAACGTGGGCGTGCACGGCAAGCCCGCAACCCTTCACCTGGAGAAGCTCTGGATCAAGGACGTCACAATCACAACCGGGCTTGTGGACACGCGCACCATCCCGCAGCTGCTGTCCCTGATCGAGGGCGGCAGGCTCGACCCCACGGTGTTGGCCACGCATCGCTTCTCAATGGATGAGGCTATGAAGGCTTACGACGTCTTTGGCGATGCGGCGAAAACGCATGCGCTGAAGGTCGTGCTGACCGGCACTCGAGTCTCAAACGAGACGAAGTCGAAGGTTGCGGTAACAGCCTCGGCTTAGCTCTTCCAGACCGGACGGGGCGCTGTGCCCCGTCCGGTGGAGTCCCAGGGCGACGTTCGCAGGTGCCCATCACGCCCTGGATAAACTGCGCACGGTGGGTACCGTCAGCAGGGTTCGTCACAGGGGGCAGCGCGCCGGATGGCTACGAGCCGCCGTACTCGGCGCCAACGATGGAATTGTTTCGGTCGCGAGCGTTGCGATCGGCGTAATTGCAGCTGGAGCTTCGACGAGTTTCGTGCTCACGGCGGCCATAGCCGCTTTGGTCGCTGGAGCCATGGCGATGGCCGCCGGCGAATATGTATCAGTTAGCTCGCAACGAGATGTTGAGCGAGCCGACCTCGACCAGGAGCGCGGAGAACTCAAGGCACACCCGACGGCCGAGAAGCAAGAGCTGGCCGCGATCTATGTCAAACGCGGTCTTCCAGTGGAGTTGGCCGGCAAAGTCGCCGAAGCACTCACGGCTGCTGATGCGCTCGGCGCCCATGCCCGTGACGAGCTCGGCATGGCTGCCATCCAGGCTCGTCCCGTCCAGGCTGCGCTCTACTCGGCGCTGAGCTTCACGGCCGGAGCCGTGTTGCCGATTGTCGCGTTCCTGCTGGTCCCGACCGCCGCCCGGACCGCGGCGGTGGTGGTGAGCGCTCTCATTGCTCTGGTCGCGCTTGGCATCGCGGGGGCCCGTGCAGGAGGTGCGCCGATGCTGCGCGCAGCCGTGAGAGTCTGCGTGGGAGGCGGACTGGCGATGGCGGTCACTGCCGCCGTAGGCGGCCTGATGGGTGGAATTGGGGCATAGGAGGTCTCGGTGAACGCAACATATCCAGCGCATCGCGAGGCCACCATCGTGCTTCGCGATGGGTCCACGCTCGCGGTCCGACCCATTCGCCCGGACGACGAGGGTGACCTGGCCCGCTTCTTCACCGATCTCTCGTCGGAGTCCAGGACCTTCCGATTCTTCGCTGCGATCACCAACGCCGACGCGTTGGCCAAGCAAATGGTCGCCGTCAACTACACGACCCGTTACGGCATCCTCGCCGTGGCCGGCGCTGAGCGCCGCCTCGTCGGGCACGCCATGTACGTTGAGACAGGGCCCGGTAAAGCCGAGTTGGCACTGGCGGTGGCGGACGACTATCAGGGCCGCGGTCTGGGCACGATCCTGCTCGGTCAGCTTGGGGAAGCTGCGGCGGCGGCAGGGATCGAAGTGCTGGAAGCCATAGTCCGACCGGAAAACCACCACATGCTCAAGATGCTGCGGGAGAGCGGTTTCCCGATCAGTGTCCGCTCTGAGCCCGGCGAGATCCACGCCGAGCTGCCGACAGCCATCAGCGCTCAGGGATTGAGTCAGTTTGAGGATCGCGAGCGAATCGCCGCCGTGGCGGCGGTTACTTATCTGCTTGCCCCCCACTCCGTTGCGGTCGTCGGCGCCTCGCGGCGGCGCGGGAGTATCGGCGCCGAGCTCTTGCACAACGTGGTGGGGAACGGATTTCGCGGAGCCGTCTATCCGGTGAACCCCGCGGCCACGGAACTCGAAGGCCTCGCCGCGCATGCGTCAGTACTCGACATCCCAGGCGAGGTGGATTTGGCCGTCATCACTGTGCCCGCGGCTGCGGTCCTCGGGGCTGCGCGCCAGTGCGCCTCCAAAGGGGTTCGCGCGCTGGTCGTGATCTCGGCCGGCTTTGCCGAGATCGGGCCTGACGGGGCCGAACTTCAACGCGAGTTGCTCGAGATCTGCCGTCAGGCAGGAATGCGACTGGTCGGTCCGAACTGCATGGGGGTGATCAACACCGCGGAGGGCATCAGCCTCGACGCGACGTTTGCTCCCGACAAGCCAATGCGCGGTCGGATTGGCTTCCTCTCGCAGAGCGGCGGACTTGGCATCGCCGTGATGGCGCGCGCGCAGGCCCTTGGGTCGGGGATCTCCTCATTCGTGTCCGTCGGCAACAAGGCCGACCTCTCCGGCAACGACTTCATCCAGTACTGGGAAGCAGACGCCGCCACCGACCTGATCATGCTGTACCTCGAGTCGTTCGGCAACCCGCGCAAGTTCGCGCGCATCGCACGTCGAGTGAGTCGCTCGAAGCCTATCCTCGCCGTCAAGGGCGGCCGTTCTTCGGCGGGAAATCGGGCCACCTCATCCCACACCGGCGCGCTGCTCTCCGCGTCCGACATCACGGTCGACGCCCTGTTTCAGCAAACGGGCGTAATCCGCACCGACACGCTGGCCGATCTGTTCAACGCTTCCCTCTTGCTGGGCAGCCAGCCGCTGCCCGCAGGCAACCGGGTGGCCATTCTCACCAACGCCGGAGGGCCGGCCATCCTCTGCGCAGACGCGTGCGAGGCCAACGGCCTTGTCGTGCCCGCACTGCCAGGGGCTGTTCGCGCGGAGCTGGCTGCCTTCCTGCCCGCGGCTGCATCGACCGGCAACCCTGTCGACATGATCGCGTCAGCGAGCCCAGAGGAATACCGCCGGGCGATCGCCACTCTCGCGGCCTCCACCGATATCGACGCGCTGATCGTGATCTTTACGCCTCCTCTGGTCACGATGGCTCCCGAGGTGATTCGCGCAATCCAACGTGGGGCACACGATCTACCCCGTCCGATTCCATTGCTCGGCGTCTTCTTGTCCAAGGAATCAGCTCCGCACATCGTGAGCTCGGAAGGTGTGCGTGTACCGCACTATCCATTCCCTGAAGATGCAGCCCGCGCGCTGAGCTTTGCAGCGCACTACAGCGCCTGGCGGGCAATTCCGGAGGAACCTCTTGCCGTGCTCGACGGCATCGAACGCGACAGCGCAGCGGCGGTGATCGCCACCGCGCTGGGTGAGGGTGGCGGATGGATGACCTCACGTGCGATGGGAGAACTGCTCGCCTGTTACGGGATTCCTATGGTCGAAACCCGCCTCGCGGACTCACCGTCAGCCGCCGGCCGAGAGGCGAAGGATTTGGGAGTGCCAGTCGCGCTGAAGGCGATCGTGCCAGGCCTGCTGCATAAATCGGACGCGGGCGCCGTCCGGCTGGATCTCAAGGGCGAACAGGCTGTCAAGCGTGCAGCAGACGAGATGTCCGACCGCCTCGAGCAGTCAGGGCATCAGGTTGCCGGTTACGAGGTGCAGCCGATCGCACCGAAAGGCGTGGAGATGCTGGTGGGCGTGGTCCAGGACCAGCACTTCGGTCCGGTGCTGGCATGTGGCGCCGGCGGGACCGCGACCGAGCTCCTCAAAGACGTGGCCGTGCGCATCACTCCGATCTCGCCGGGTGAAGCAGGCCGCATGGTTCGCTCGCTGAAGACCTTTCCGCTTCTCGATGGCTATCGCGGCGCCGCCCGTGCCGATGTGGGCGCCCTCGAAAACGTCCTTCTACGCGT
>JBGPYE010000044.1:0-8590 GCA_041493095.1 Candidatus Dormibacteraceae bacterium | reverse complement strand
TGCGCCACCCTTATCTTCACTCGGCGGCGCCGCGCCGCCGCTTCGATGTGCATGAGGCAGCCCGGGTTGTCAGACGCCACCACCGTGCACCCGGTCTTGGCGATGGCGTCGAGCTTCCATTGGCCCAGGCGACCCGCAACGCGCGGCCACTCCACGCTGAACGTGCCGCCAAAACCGCAGCAGTTGGCGATGTCCGGTAGGTCGACCACCTCGTAGCCCGCGAGCTCGAGCAAACGCCTCGGCTCGCTCTTCAGTCCGAGCTGCCGCAGGCTCTGGCACGAGTCGTGGTACGCGACCTTCAAGCTCATTGAGTTGGCGTTGACGAGCTCGGGGTTGGCGGCCAGCAGCTCGAGGACGAACCGGGTGGAATCCCGCATTCGCGACCGCAGGTCGGCCGGCACCTCGGCGCCCCAATCCGGAGCATCCATGGTGAACGCGCCGAAGCACGAGGCCGAGGGCGTGACGATCAAACCCTTGGAATTTCCAAGACTCTGGGCGAGGCTCGCATGTAGGGCAGCCCCACCCTTGAAGTCGCCGGCGTTGGCGGCGATCAGCCCGCAGCACCACTGACCCTTGGGAAAACCAACGTTGAAGCCCGCGGCGGTCGCGATGCGCTCCAGGGCCACCGCGGCCTGCGGCTGCACCCGGTCGACCATGCAAGACGCGAAGATCGTGAGCGGCTCGCCATCGACCTCGCTCACCGTTGCCTGGTCGCGATATGGGACTCGGGCGAGCCGGGGTGCACCGGGAACGAGGCCGCTGAAAGGCGCCCCGGCGCGCAGCATGCGGTCGGCCAGCTCGGGCCGTTTCCACAATCCCAGCACCGCTTTCTTGCGCAGCGACTTGCGGCCCTTCTTGCGGTGCTCAAGGATCTGGCGCGGCAGGGGGATGTCGACCGGGCAGATCTCCTGGCAGGCATTGCATTGGGTGCACAGCGTGTTCGGCAGGTCGGACGCCTCGAGGCCGTGGTGGAAAGGTGTCAGGACGAGACCGATGGGTCCGTTGTAGATGTGGCCGAACTGATGGCCGCTCACCGCCATGAAGGGTGGGCATGCGTTGGAGCAGGCGCCGCAGCGAATGCACGTCAGCGCGTCGCTGAACATGGGGTCGGCGCGCATCGCCTCGCGTCCGTTGTCGAGGATCACGCAGTGCATTTCACGCGGTCCATGGACGCCGATGGTCAGCGACTGCTCGATGTCCGCTGAGCGCGAGGGGCCGGTGATCCAGTTCACATAGCTGGTCATCACCTGGCCGGTGCCGCTGCGAGGCAGCATGCGCAGCACCGCCACTGCGTCATCTAGCGTGGCCACCACCTTGTCGATGCCGAACAGCGCGATGTGCACGGGCGGCAGCGTGGTCGTGAGGTCGGCATTGCCCTCGTTGGTGACCAGCACTACGGTCCCGGTCTCGGCGATCGCCATGTTGGCGCCGCTGATGCCAACCGCGGCGTCGATGAACTTCTGGCGGAGCGACTCCCGCGCGTGGTGCTGGATTGCTTCGACGGTTGCCTCCGTGCCGAAGACATTGGCGGCGTCCTCTTTCGTGAGATGAATCGCCGGGGCGATCAGGTGCGAGGGACGGGTGTGCGTCAGCTGCACCATTCGCTCACCAAGGTCGGTTTCGACCACCTCCATGCCAAGCGATTCCAGGTAAGGGTTGAGCTCGATCTCCTCACTCGCCATCGACTTGACCTTGGTCACGACCATGCGACCGGTGTCCGCTCGCATGCTGCCCGCGTTCCAGCAGATCTGGGCGATGATGTCGCGCGCCTCGGCCGCGTTCTTGGCGAAGTGGACTTTGCCGCCGACCGCCTCGAGCCTTGCCTTGAACTGTTCGACCAGCTCCGGCAAGCGATCGAGATTCGCTCTCCGGCGCTGCTTCAGGTCGGCACGCCCCTTCGCGAAGTCGAAGCTTTCGAAAGCCTTGTCACGGCGAGAGCGCAGCCCGGTCAGCGCATGTATCAGCGCTTGCTGCAGGACCGGGTCGTCGAGCGCCTTGTTGACCCGGTGCGAGAAGTGGCGCCGACTTTCAGTCATGCGTGGCTGATGCTTCTTTCAACGCTTCGACAACCTCTTGTGGGGTCGACACCGGAGCCAAGCATATGGTTCCGACGCACACCACCGCACGCTGATCGCCGCTGGGGTCGATCACCGCGTACGGATGGGCGAGCGTTGCGGCGCGCGCGAGCTCAGGGTTGCGCGTCGTCACCTTGACCGCGTGATGGGTCCGGTCCAGCGCGCGAGCAAAGACCGCGGCCATCAGGCCGTACGACCGGGGCAGCGCGGCAACCGACTCCAGGGCGCGGCGCGCGCGCTCTAAAAAGGGGGCCGCAGGGTCGCCCGTCAAAATGTCGAGCTCGACGAGCGCCATGGCCCCGATCGAGTTTTCGACCAGCGGCTTGATCGGTTCGGCCAGCCGGCCGAGGGCGTCGCCTCCATTGTTGTGGTCGAAATAGCCGCCGAGGTTCGGGTCGCCATACCGCTCCTCGAGCTGGGCGGCGAGGTCCACCGCCGCCGGCAGCCATTGGTCGCCGAGCCCGGACTGGTGAGCGCGCAGTGCTGCCCACAGGCTCCAGACCTGGTCGGGGAGCTGGCCGCCGACATCCAAGGCATGGTTCATGCCTTCGCCGCGCCGGTACGCGTCCTTGAAGAGCCGCTCGAGAAGCTTGCCCGCGTGCTCGCGCAAACCCGTCCGGTTGTCAAGCCGCCGGTCCGCTTCGAGGTATGCCACGGCGAGCGCGGCATTCCAGGAGGTGTAGACGCGCCGGTCGACATACGGCCCCGGTCGCTCTGCGCGCTCGCCGGCGTCCATCGAGTAGTAGTGCTCGTCCGCGTCCTGGCTTCCGGCGTAGAGGCCAGTCTTCGGGTCGCGCAGAACTCCGTCGAGATACTTGGTCGTGGAGTCGAGCACCGAGTCCAGGCCCGCGAGGGCGAGTGAGCTCACGAGTCCCGCGTGGTCTTCGAGCATCTTCTCGAAATGGGGGACGCTCCAATCCTGTGTCGTCGAGTAGCGGAAGAAGCCGCCTTCGACATGGTCGTACGTGCCGCCGCCCGCCATCCGCTCGAGCGTGTGGACCGCCATCTGGCGCAGCGATGGGTCGGACCGCACCTGCGACTGTTCGAGCAGGAGGAGGATGGCGTCGGTTTGGGGGAACTTGGGTGCGCTGCCGAAGCCCCCGTATTCGGGATCGTAGGCATTGGTGACGGCCTCGAGGATTGAATCCACGATCCCGTCGTCGAGCGACCCGGCGCTGCGCGCGACGCCCGACGCGGCGCGCTTGCGAGCCTCGAGGACCCGGCTCGCGATCTCGGGTTGGTTGGCCCGGTAGTAGCCGGCGACGCGGGTGAGCGCGTCCGCCATCTGGTCCGGCGGCAGGTAAGTCGCCCCCGTGAGGATGTCGCCCGAAGCGGTGAGGAAGGCCGTCGACGGCCAGCCGCCCATGTTGTACCGCTGGTTGATGTCCGGGCGCACGTCGTTGTCGACCCGGATCGGCACGTAGTCGCGGTTGATGAGGTCGATCACACCGCCATGCGAGTACGTCGTCTCGTCCATGACGTGGCACCAGTGGCACCACACGGCCGAGATCGAGAGGAGGATGGGCCGGCCGCTCCGCTTGGCCTCCTCGAAAGCGCGCGCGGACCATGGCTGCCACTTGATCTCGGCCGCGCGGTTGGGGCGTGGCGAAAAGTGAAACTCCTCCGCCATTACAGGGGCCCCGGCAAACTCACGGCGAAGCCTCTGAGTTTGTGGGGATTTCTTCAGCCACACGACAAGGTTACGCGGGTGAAACAATGGCACTTGTGATCTCGACCAGCGCGGTCGACGCGTACATCGAGAAGAACTCGAAGCGCTTCGTCGACGAACTGAAGGAGCTGTGCTCGTTCCCGAGCATCTCCAACCACGGAAAGGAAGCGGTCGAGCCGGCTCGCGACTGGATCGCCGATCGTCTTTCCCGTTTTACCGACCGCGTGGAGACGCTCGACGCCGGTGGCATGCCCGCGCTGTATGCGGAGGTACAGGGCGCCGGCCGGCGCAAGCTCCTGCTCTACCAGCACTACGACGTCCAGCCGGTGGATCCGATCGACCTGTGGGACTCGCCTCCGTTCGAACCAGTTGAAAAGGACGGGCGGATCATCGCCCGCGGCGTCGCCGACGACAAAGCGGACGTGATGGCTCGCATCCACGCCCTCGAGACGTTGAAGGGGCTCGGCGAGATGCCGGTCACGCTCCGTTTTCTCGTCGAGGGCGAGGAGGAAATCGGATCCAAGACGTTTGAAAAGATCGCGCACGAGCACTCGAGCAAGCTCTCCGCGGACGGATGCCTGTGGGAATCGGGCGCCTCGTTCGACGATGCGGGACGGGCCACTGTGCAGTTCGGGTGTCGTGGACTGCTCTACGTGCAGCTCCGGGTCAAGATGCTCGCTTTCGACCAGCATTCGGGGTTCGCGTCCATCTATCCGTCTGCGGCGATGTACCTGGTCGGAGCGCTGGCGAGCCTGCGCGACCAGGAGATGAACATCAAGATCGACGGTTTCTACAACAAGGTCGTCAAGCCGACCGAGGCCGATCGCCGGATGATGGCGAGCATCGACCCCGAGGTCGACAAGCGCAAGCAGCTGGTGGGCTTTGAGCGCCTGGTCCGCGATCCCAAGCCGAGCGAGGTGATCGAGCAGCTCCTCTTCACTCCGACCTGCAACATCGCCGGGGTTACGACCGGCTATCAGGGCCCTGGCTCAAAGACCGTCTTGCCGGCTGAAGCGACAGCGAAGCTGGACTTCCGGCTCATCCCCAACCAGGACCCGGCCGATGTCCTGTCGCAGCTGCGCAAGCACCTCGACGCCCACGGTTTCGAAAAAGTCGAGATCGTGTGGAGCGACGGTGAGAAGCCCGCGCGATCAGACCCCGATTCGGCGATCGGCAAGACCGTGATCGAGTGCGTCCGCGAGCTGCACGGGGAACCGATCCTCTGGCCGTTCATGCCGGCGACGGGACCTATGCACCCGGTCGTCTCCGACCTGGGCATCCCGACGGTGCTCCCGGTCGGCGTGGGCCGCCCCGACAACCGGATCCACGCGCCGAACGAGAACATCCACGCGGCGGATTACATCAACACCGTCCGGCTGATGTGCCGGGTCTGGGAACGGTTCGGAGGGGCCTAGTTTGGAGAAGCTCACGGACAAGCTGTTTACGGTCAAGTTCAACGAGGACACCGGGAAGCCGCACATCGAGGTCGTCGACCAGACCGTCTGCGCCACCAAGTGCACCGGCAAGTACTGCAACCACTTCTGCCCGGCGGGTGTCTACGAGTGGAATGAGGAGCAGAAGAAGAACCTGGTCAGCTTCGGCAACTGCATCGAGTGCGGCGCCTGCTCCATCGGGTGCCCGTTTGACAACATCACCTGCCACGCCCCCCGGGGCGGGTACGGTGCCCAGTTCAAGCACGGGTAGCGCGGCGGAATAGGAACCGCTTCCGCTCCAATTCAAATCAATGCAGTGAGCGATTACGACGTGGTCATCGTGGGTGGGGGTCCAGCCGGGCTGGCGGCCGCCCTCTACACCGCCAGGATGGACCTGAAGACGGTGGTGGTGGACCGGGGCCCCCTCGGGGGTCAGCTCCTGAACACCGAGCTGATCGAGGACTACCCGGGGTTTGAGTCAATTCTCGGCTCGGAGCTAGCCACAAAGATGGGCGAGCACGCGCGCCGGTTCGGCGTCGAGGTCCGCGATTTCGAACCCGTCAAGGAGATCGACGTCGAGGGCAAGATCAAGGTGATCCGTCTGGAGTCGGGCGAGGAGATCCGCGCACCGGCCGTGATCATGGCCGCCGGGGGCCTGCCGCGATACCTGCAGGTCCCGGGTGAGAAGGAGTTCTGGGGGCGGGGAGTCAGCTACTGCGCCGTGTGCGATGGCGCCTTCTTCAAGGGCGAGGAACTGGCCGTCATCGGCGGCGGCGACGCGGCGGTGGAAGAGGGCGAGTTCCTGACGCGGTACGCCTCGAAGGTCTACATCATCCACCGGCGCAGCTCGCTTCGCGCGCAGCCGATCCTGATCGACCGGGCCAACGCCAACCCGAAGATCGAGTTCATCTTCGACGCGAAGGTGAAGGAGATCGCGGGTGATGACAGCAAGGTGCATCTCGTGCGGTACGAGCAGCACGGACAGACGAAGGAGCTCGCTGTCGGTGGTGTGTTCATCTTCATCGGGTTTGTGCCGAATTCAGGGCTGTTCAAAGTCCACGTGAATCACGACGAGGCCGGCTACATCGTCACCGACCGCAACATGCAGACCTCGATCGACGGCATCTGGGCGGTTGGAGACGTGCGCGCGCAGCTGACCAAGCAGATCGCCACGGCGGTGGGTGATGGCACGACTGCAGCGGTGGCTGCGGCGGGGTATGTGACCTCGCTGAAGGACGCCGCGCGGGCCTGAGGCACGGCCCGGAAATCCGGCCGCGCCTCAGCGCGTTACGTCGATCCAGACCAGGCCGGGCGGCAGCGTCAGGACCTGGCCGCCGTCGAGGGTGAACGTCAGGGGTCCGTGGCTGTCAGTGGAGCTCCAAGTCCCGCCGTACTGCACACCTTTATAGAAGACGTCGATGCGGCCGCCGCCGTCCATGTCGTAATCGTGGATATGGGCGCCGTGACCATCGCCGACGTCGAGGAGCGTCTCCCTGGTGTGGAGGTTGATCAACATCTCGATCCGCAGCGGCTGGTTGAGGCTCGCGTCGGAGTACGGATGTCCCTCCTCGGTCTTCTGGTACGTGCCCAGGACTGAGTCGTACTTGTAGGTCGAGTAGTGCTCGTCCACGTTGATGGTCCCTGTCGCCGAGCCGCCCGTGAGCGCGGGCCTGATCTTGCTGATCGTGAATGCCGGAATCCAGGAGAAGTAGTTGTCCTCCGCCGCCTTGACCGAGGGGCCTTTGATCATGAGGTTGTCGGGCGCATAGCGCGGCGGCGCGGCGCGGTACTGGTAACCGATCGTGTCGAAAAACTGCGGCGTCGGATCCTGCGCGGCGCGATCCCGGGTGGCCTGTGACTCGCCGGACTGAAACAGGAGCCCCTTGTAGTGCCGGCCGAGCTTGAGCGAAATGAAACGCGCCGACCGCATCGGGCCGATCAGGTCCGGCGCGTTGTTGTAGATCGCCGTCAGGCGCGTGATCCCGCCTTCGGCCAGGTACTCGAAGATGACGTCCGCCGCCTGCAGTCCGTTCTGGTCGCGCGCGAACTCATCGTTCGGGATCTGGATGAGCGCAGGATATTTCAGCGCTGTCGTGTGCTCGCGGTCGTGATAGTAGTTCCCGGTTTTGAGGGTGAAGGTGCCGGGGACGAGGTGGCCCGTCTGGTCGCGACCGCCTGCGCTCAGCTGAACCTGGAGCGGTCCAGAGGGAATGCCGGCGGTGGAGAACGTGGCGCTCTTGTCGTCGACCGCCCACTTGAGATCAGCGACCTGCGTACCGATGGTCACCTTGATCGTGGTCGGCTCCATTGCGTCGTTGAAGTTGAGCGTCAGCGTGGCTCCCGGATCGATCTCCATGCCGTCGCTGAGCGGCGTGCCCGCCGGGCCGACGACGGCGACGACGTGCGGAACGATGATCGTGGTGAAGGTCCAGGTGCTGCCCTGGATCCGGTGACGGCCGACATCCACGATCGGCTTCATGCTCACCGTGTAGGTCGTCAGCTCGCTCAGAGGTTTGGTGGGCGACCACGCGTACTGCGTCTGGCCTGAGATCGCGGCGAGGGTGCCCTCCGGCGTCGGAGTGATCGAAAAGGCCGCCTGCACAGCGGCAAGCGAGACTGGGCGGCTGAAGGTGAGAAGGATTCGACCATCCGCCGGCACGTCCTTCTGCCCATTCTTGAAATTCGTCACGAGCGTCGTCGGCAGCGTGTTCTCGTAGGCGAGATATGCGCCGGCGCCGATGAGCACCACGAGTGCGACGAGGCCGGCGGCGACCCACCCTCGACGAGAAAATCGTGATGGGCGGCGTGAGCTGCGCCTGATTGGCGGGGTCTGCGGAGGCGCGGGCTCGAGCTCTGGGAGCGACGTGGATATGGACAACGGGCCGCCGGGATTATCTCAGAAGTTCGCCGCCTGAGGGCTTCAGGGCGCGGAGGTAAGGGAACGTGTAGATGCCGGTCGCGTGGCCGCTGTCGAAGGCGATTTGCAGCGCGTACTGGCCGACGAGCGTGACGTCCTTGATCCGCAGCTCTTCCGGGCTGAGGGCACCTACCCTTGCGAGTCGCCCGGGCGCGCCGGCCTCACCGCGACATTCGGCGCAAGGGCACGCCCAGCGCAGCTGCTCCCCCGAGTACGCGACTGTGTGTCCGTCCTCCCACGTGATCTCCATCACCTGGCGCGTGCGATCGACATCGACGTTGACCGGAAACGGATCTGGATCTTGCAGCGGTCAGGCTCTTAGTGGACGTTGATCACGGGCAGCTGTCGAAACGATTGGATCGACGTGCGGGCCGCGACCTGCGAGGCGATGTGTTCGAACGCCTTCGCGCCGGCAGACTCGGGTCGCGAGATGACGACCGGAATTCCCGTATCCGCATCCTCGCGAATGCCCTCCTCGAGAGGCACGGCCCCGAGG
>JBGPYE010000253.1:0-2927 GCA_041493095.1 Candidatus Dormibacteraceae bacterium | reverse complement strand
GGCGGACCTGGAGACTCAGGGATTCAGTTCCTGCGTGGATCAGTCGGCACTTTTTCCAACCTGAACACGAGGTTCGACCTCATCGGGTTCGATCCTCGCGGCATCGGCCAGAGCGCTCCCGTGCGCTGCCTCGACGGCCCGCAGGAGGATGCATTCAACGCGCTCGATTCCGTCCTCGACGATCCGCAGGAGAAGCAAGCCGCCATCGATGCGGACAAGAGCTTCGCAGCTGGATGCAAGCAGCGCAGCGCTCAGGTGCTGGCCTTCGTCGACACGGCCAGTGCGGCAAGGGATATGGACATGATCCGCGCAGCCCTTGGCGACGCCAAGCTCACATATCTCGGCTTCTCATACGGGACGTATCTCGGCCAGCACTACGCGCATCTTTTCCCGACCCACATCCGAGCGCTCGCTCTGGACGGCGTGGTGGATCCGGCGCTCGAGCCGAACGATTTCCTGTTTGCGCAGCTCGTTGCTTTCGAGCAGAACCTGCAGGCGTTCCTGAGCGACTGCCGGGCGCGTCGGTCGGCGTCATCCCCTTGCACGTACGCGCAGAGCGGTGACCCGGGGACGAAGTTGATGGCCCTGATGCAGCGCCTGGACACCACGCCGATGCCAGTTGGAAACCGTTCGTTGACCCGCGCGCTCGCCGTGATCGGCGTGCTGACCCCGCTTTACGACCAGAGTGCGTGGCCATACCTCGACCAGGCGCTCACACTCGCCGACCGAAACAACGGCACTCTGTTGCTGCGGTTTTCTGACCTCTACCTTCGGCGCAACGCCGATGGGACATACGAGAATGTGACCGACGCCAACGTGGCGGTCAACTGCGTCGACAAACCCGTCCCGACTGATATCGCCGTCTATGACGCGCTGGGACCTAAATTTGCCGGCGCCTCAGCTCTGTTCGGGCCTGCTTTCCAGTACTCCAACCTCCTCTGCGCGTACTGGCCGGTCCCGCCGACTGGCAGGGTCGGCCCGATCACAGCCGACGGTGCGCCTCCGATCCTGCTCGTCGGCGGCACCGGCGACCCGGCCACCCCCTACGCCTGGGCGCAGTCGGTGAACAAGACGCTCGCCGGCTCAGTTCTCCTCACGCGGGAAGGCAACGGTCACATCTCGTACACGTCGAGCGCCTGCGCCAAACAGGCTATAGATGCCTACCTGATCGACCTCAAGCTGCCCGCTGCCGGGACGGTCTGCCGGTAACGCTCTCCGCTTAGCTGGCGGCGGCCACGGGCGCCGGGGTGGTCGCCTTGCTGAATGTGATGTCTCCACCCTTGGCGTCCACAGTGATCGTGTCGCCCTCGGTGAACTTGCCTTCGAGCAGCATCATTGCGAGCGGATCCTGCACGAGCCGCTGGATCGCGCGCTTCAGCGGACGAGCTCCATAGACCGGGTCCCAGCCACGCTGTGCGAGCAGATTCCGCGCCGCATCGGTGACCACCAGGTGAACCCTACGTTCAGCCAGTCGGTTTTCGAGCCGCTTCAGCTGGATGTCCACGATCGCGGTCAGCTGGTCTTCAGTCAGTGGCTTGAAGACGATGACCTCGTCGATCCGGTTGAGGAACTCGGGCCGGAAGTGTTCACGCAGTACACCGATCACAGCGTCCCGGACTCTCTCGAAGTCCTGGCCCGACATCTCCTGGATCGCCTGGCTGCCAAGGTTCGAGGTCATGATCAGCACGGTGTTCCGGAAGTCGATCGTGCGGCCCTGGCCGTCGGTGAGACGACCGTCGTCGAGGATCTGCAGCAGGACATTGAAGACGTCAGGGTGCGCTTTCTCGATCTCGTCGAAAAGGATCACCGAGTAGGGGCGCCGGCGAACTGCCTCGGTCAGCTGACCGCCTTCGTCGTAGCCGACGTAGCCAGGCGGGGCTCCGAGCATGCGGGCGACGGTGTGCTTCTCCTGATACTCGGACATGTCCAGACGGATCAGGGCTTGCTCGTGGTCGAAGAGGAACTCGGCCAGCGCGCGGGCCAACTCGGTCTTTCCGACACCCGTCGGGCCAAGAAACATGAAGGAGCCGACCGGCCGGTTTGGATCGGACAGGCCTGAGCGCGAGCGCCGAACGGCGTTGGCGACCGCGTTGACGGCCTCGTCCTGGCCGATGACCCGGTCGTGCAGCCTCTGCTCCATCTCGATGAGCTTGGCGACCTCGCCCTCCATCAGCCGTGAGACCGGAATGCGGGTCCACCGGCTGACCATCTCGGCGATGTCCTCCTCGTCGACCTCCTCTTTGAGCAGAGCGTGGCCACCCTGGAGCTGTGCGAGCTTGGCGTTGGTCTCGGCGATCTGCTTGTCGAGCTCAACGGCCTTGCCGTAGCGAAGCTCGGCTGCCTTGCCGAAGTCGGCGGCGCGCTCGGCACGATCGGCCTCCGCACGAACCTCTTCGAGCTTGGCCTTCAGCGAGCGGATGCGCCCGATGACCTCTTTCTCCTGTTCCCAACGCGACCGCAGGGCGGTGCGCTGCTCGGAGAGCTCAGCCAGCTGGCGCTCGAGGGCTGCGAGCCGGTCCTTGGAGGCCCTATCGGTCTCCTTCTTAAGCGCCTGGCGCTCGATTTCGAGCTGGCGGATCTGCCGCTCGAGCTCATCAAGCTCTGCGGGCATCGAGTCGATCTCGGTGCGCAGCCGTGCCGCGGCCTCGTCGATCAGGTCGATCGCCTTGTCGGGAAGGAAGCGATCGGTGATGTACCGATGCGAGAGCACCGTAGCGGCGACGATCGCCGAGTCCTTGATCCGGACGCCGTGGTGCACCTCGTACCTCTCACGAAGTCCGCGAAGGATGCTGATGGTGTCCTCGACGCTGGGCTCGCTGACGATGACTGGCTGGAACCGGCGTTCCAGGGCCGCGTCCTTTTCTATGTGCTTGCGGTACTCATCGAGCGTCGTGGCGCCGATGGCGCGCAGTTCACCCCGCGCGAGG